>JBKPAC010000008.1:0-28557 GCA_046726175.1 Acidobacteriota bacterium | reverse complement strand
ATGCAGCGAAAAGCGGGCGAGACGCCCGCGCTCCCAGTAACGCAAAGAGAGAACGGATATGAGTCAGTCGCAAACATTAACCGTCGAACCGGTGCCGAGTATGTTAACTCGGCAAAGACCGCGTGGCGCAGAGATCTTGATTCAAACGCTGGTTCACGAAGGTGTGGATTCGATATTCGGATATCCCGGTGGCGCGGTGCTGCACATTTACGACGAGTTGTGGCGCGTACGAGATCGCATTACGCATTACCTCGTCCGGCACGAACAGGGCGCAGTACACATGGCCGAAGGCTTCGCGCGCGCGTCTGGTCGAGTCGGTGTTGCGCTTGTGACGTCTGGACCAGGCGCTACTAACGCGATGACGGGTATTGCGAATGCCTACATGGATTCCACTCCGATCGTCGTTATCACAGGACAGGTACCAACACCACTGATTGGCACGGATGCTTTTCAGGAAGTCGACACAGTTGGCATCACGCGTTCATGTGTAAAGCACAACTACCTCGTGCGTGACGTTCGCGATCTGGCGCCGATTGTTCACGAAGCATTTCACCTCGCTCGCAGCGGACGTCCCGGTCCGGTGGTCATTGACATTCCCAAAGACGTGACGGCGGCAGAAGCCTCCTACTCACGTTTGAAGAACATTACTTTCCCTTGTGTCGTGCGGAGCTTGGCACCTGATCCCGCCGCGGTACGCAAAGCTGCGACGGCGATTCTGCGCTCTGAACGTCCCGTGCTTTACGTCGGCGGCGGCATTGTTAACTCCGGCGCTGCAGATGCGCTGCGGTTGCTGGCTGAACAACTGCAACTTCCAGTTACGCCGACGTTGATGGGTCTCGGAGGATTTCCGTCCGCCCATACCCTGTGTCTGAACATGCTGGGAATGCACGGCACGTACGCAGCAAACATGGCGGTAGCGGAAAGTGATCTGTTGATCGCGATCGGAGTGCGTTTCGATGATCGTGTTACAGGCAAGCTCGCGACCTTTGCGCCGCATGCTCGCGTTATCCACGTCGACATCGATCCGGCTAACGTCGGAAAGAATCGCGCTCCTGACATCTCATTGATTGCTGATGCACGCGCTGCCATCAAGGCTCTGCACGCGGAGATCCTTAGCAGGATGACCGAAGCACAGGAATCCGTTAGGCGGCGCGAGCAGTGGTGGGAAACGATCCGCGCGTGGCAGCGTGAACAACCATTGCGATTCTCAGGTTCGCGAGATCAAATCAAACCACAGACTGTCATTCGAGAGCTGCATCGCTTAACCGATGGCGCGGCACTGATTGTCACCGACGTGGGCCAGCATCAAATGTGGGCGGCACAGTTCTATCCGTTTAGTGGCGCGCGTCAGTGGATCACCAGTGGCGGCCTGGGCGCGATGGGATTCGGCGTGCCTGCAGCCATCGGTGCTCAGTTGGCTCGACCCGATCAACTCGTGGTCGCGGTTGTTGGGGACGGCGGGTTTCAAATGACGAATCAGGAATTGATCGTCGCGATGCAATACGACCTTCCTGTAAAGGTCCTGATCATGAATAACGGTTATCTCGGGATGGTGCGGCAGTGGCAGGAAATGTTTTATGACCGCACGTATTCCGAAGTTGATCTTTCGGTCTCGCCGGACTTCGTAAAGCTGGCCGAGGCGTATGGGGCTTTAGGACTTCGGGCGACACGACCTGACGAGTTGGAGGATGTGCTCGCGGCAGGTCTTTCACACAAAGGCGTTGCTGTGATGGATGTAGTTGTTTCAAAAGAGGAGAACGTTTTTCCGATCGTGCCCGCCGGCGGCAATTCAAGGGACATGATCGTCGGATCCTAGAATTGTGGATTGCGGATTTCGGATTGCGGATTTACCCGGGCAATCCGGATCCGTGAATCCACTCAACAACTCAGACAGCGAGAAAAGCAATTCGCAATCCGCAATCCGAAATTCTTATGCGCCACACACTTTCCATAGTCGTCGCTGATCAACCCGGTGAGCTTTCGCGCATCGTCGGGCTGTTCAGTGCTCGCGGCTTCAATATCGAGACGTTGTCTGTTGGTCAAACCACCGATCCGAATTGGTCGCGCGTGACTGTCGTGACTCGCGGTGACGATCGCACGATCGAACAGATTGTGAAGCAGTGCGAACGTTTGGCACGCGTGCGCGAGGTCCATAACGTCACTCGTCAACCACATATTGAACGAGAAATGGCTCTGATCGATGTAGCCGCGACTCCTGGAGAGATGCGCCAGGAGGTGCTGAGCCTGGTCGGAGTGTTTAGAGCCAAGGTCGTCGATATTTCGGAAACGGGAATGATCATCGAGGCGTCAGGCAATAAGGAAAAGGTCGAAGCGTTCATTGAATTGCTACGGCCGATCGGGATACGCGATGTAACCCGCACCGGCTGTATTGCAATTGGACGATTATCACCAATCAAAGTATCGAACGTTGTTGAGGAAGAAGAGGGCGTGTTTGGACAAGCCGGATGATCGTCTCTGTGCCTCTGTGGTTTCTGAGTGCCGCGAGACTTAAACCACAGAGGCGCAGAGACACAGAGGCTGTACAGAGAATGAATCAGCGAAAGAGGATCTAAACAATGAATGTCTTTTATGACAAAGATGCAAATCCAAAAGTACTACGCAATACGCGCATCGCTGTAATTGGCTACGGCAGTCAGGGATTCGCGCAGTCCAATAATCTCCGCGACTCAGGTTGTGACGTCACTGTTGGTCTTCGGCCCGACAGCCCGTCACGAGCCAAGGCTGAGTCTTCTGGTTTAAAGGTGCGACCGGTTGCTCAGGCAGCTGCCGAAGCGGACATTGTAATGATGCTCGTTCCTGATGAACTCGCACCGGAGGTTTATTCTCGAGAGATCGCCGAGTCGATGACGCCAGGCAAGTATCTTGCCTTCTCGCACGGCTTCTCGATCCATTACGGATTCATCAAGCCGCCCGAAGACGTCAACGTCTTCATGGTGGCGCCGAAGGGGCCAGGCCATCTAGTGCGTCACGAATACAAACGCGGCGCAGGTGTTCCGTGCCTGCTAGCGGTTCACCAGGACCCCACGGGTCAAACAAAACAAGTTGGCCTGGCCTACGCATCGGCAATCGGCGGCGGGAGAGCAGGAATTATCGAAACCAACTTCCGCGAAGAGACCGAGACGGATCTCTTTGGCGAACAGGCAGTGCTCTGTGGCGGTTTGACATCGCTGATTAAAGCCGGGTTTGAAACTCTTGTCGAAGCCGGATACGCACCCGAGATGGCCTACTTCGAATGTCTCCATGAAATGAAGCTGATCGTTGACCTGATCTACGAAGGCGGAATCTCTGAGATGCGTTATTCAATCTCAAACACGGCAGAGTACGGCGATATGACCCGTGGTCCAGTTGTCGTTAACGACGAGACGAAACGTCGCATGCAGGGTTTGCTTGCCGAAATCCAGTCAGGCGCTTTTGCGAGAGAGTGGATGAAGCAGGCTGAGAACGGAAAGCCGTTGTTTCGCGATTTGGAAAACAAATCCAAGGAGCATCCGATTGAACAGATCGGAACAAAGCTGCGTCAGATGATGCCGTGGCTGAATGCGAGCAAACTTGTCGATAAGGCCACGAACTAATAGCACTGGCAGCGCGGGCGTCTCGCCCGCATGACGTTGAAAATCAGTAACCAAGCGGGCGAGACGCCCGCGCTCCGGTGAAATGGTGGAGGTAGAAAGTGACTTTTGAACGAACCCAATGGGTCTGGATGAATGGAGAGTTGCTCCCGTGGAGCCAAGCAACAACTCACGTCTCTTCACATGCGCTCCACTACGGCAGTGGAGTATTCGAGGGTATTCGATGTTACGCGACTGATGATGGACCAGCGATCTTTCGTCTGGAAGACCATCTCGAGCGGTTCTTTGCGTCGGCGGAAATACACGGCATCGAGATTCCTTTTTCGTTTGACGATCTCACCGATGCGATGGCGCAAGTCATCCAGGAAAACGACTTCAACGCTTGCTACGTAAGGCCAATAGCTTTTTTCGGAAGCGGAAGTCTCAGCCTCCATCCGCGAAACTGTGCTGTGGAAGTTGTCATTCTTGCCTGGCCCTGGGCCGATTACCTTGGCGCTGACGGCCAAAAGCAAGGCGTCTCAGTCACCGTGTCGCCGTGGCGAAAGTTTGAATCAAGAATGATGCCGACGACTGCGAAGGCCTGCGGTCAATATGTCAACTCGGTACTGGCAATCCGAGACGCTATTAGCCGTGGTTTCGCTGAAGCGATTCTTCTTGACGCGGACGGGAACATAGCCGAGGGGTCCGGTGAAAATCTCTTCATCGTGAGCGACGGCGAGCTACTTACAAATGACGCGATCCATTCGATCTTGCCAGGAATTACACGAGAAGCCGTGCTGCGAATCGCGAGCGATCTCGGTTACACAATCAAAGTAAAACCGTTGACTCTGATTGATCTGGTTTCGGCGGATGAGGCTTTCTTCACGGGAACTGCGGTTGAAGTGACGCCCATAAGAGAAGTGGATGGAACTCCGATCGGACGTAACACTCCGGGTCCGGTCACGGCTGAGATTCAACGCGCATTTTTTGCGGTTACGGCAGGACGAGACGAGCGATATAACCACTGGCTCTATCCAATCTCCTCACACTCGAATAACAGCCCTCGTTTGCTGCAGAGTGTTTCTTGAAATGGTTTGGCAGGAATAAGTGAAGTACATTTGGCGCCTACCATTTTTGCAGCGACGAAAGGGGGCAGATTTGTGAACGAGACCAGTTCTTTAAAAGGTGTGCGATTGGCATTCATCGGCGCGGGCACGATGGCCGAGGCGATTATTGCCGGTCTCTTGAGCAATCGACTTGTAACGCCTGAGCAGATTGTCGGAAGTCATCCACGAGATGATCGCCGCAATGAACTCGAATCGAAGTACGGCATTCAGGTTGTTGCCGACAATAAAGAAGCAGTCGATCTCGTCCGCAGTGATGGCTCGACTTCATCAATCGTTGTACTCACCGTCAAGCCGCAACGCCTCGGTGTAATACTCAGCGAGTTGAAAGAGACGATTGCCCCCGAGCAGCTGGTTGTATCGATCATAGCCGGGGCTCAAATTGAAACCATCGCGAACGACTTACGGCATCGCGTCATCGTCAGATCGATGCCCAACACACCGGCCCAGATTGGCGAAGGAATGACCGTATGGACCGCAACTCCCGAGGTAAGTGATACACAGCGTCAGCAGATCCAGGCAATCTTTGGCGCGCTCGGCCGCGAGTTGCACGTTGAAGAAGAGAAGATGGTCGATATGGCAACGGCATTGTCAGCAACCGGACCCACTTACACTTTCCTGATGATGGAAGGTCTGATCGATGCCGGCGTACATCTGGGATTCTCGAGGCACGTGGCGCAGGAGCTCGTGCTGCAAACGATGCTCGGAAGCGTTCTCTTTGCGCGGCAATCGGGCAAGCATCCAGCCGAGCTGCGCAACATGGTTACTTCTCCTGGTGGTACGTCGGCGGAAGCAATCTACCAGATGGAGAAGGGAAGTCTGCGTACTGTTTTATCGAAAGCTGTTTGGGCAGCGTATCGTCGCGCGGCTGCATTGGGCCGCAAGGTTGACGAATAAAGAGCAATTGCACAATTAACATGAGCATCAACCGTAGAAGTCGCTTAATCACGTTTGGCCCCGAGCGTACGCCGAACCGCGCGATGCTGCGCGCTGTTGGTTTTGGCGACGCAGATTTCAAAAAGCCTATCGTCGGAGTGGCGAACGGCTACAGCACCATTACTCCATGCAACATGGGTCTAAACGCCCTGGCTGAGCGCGCCATTGATTCGCTTCGTTTGGCTGACACGATGCCGCAAGTTTTCGGCACGATTACGGTAAGCGATGGAATTTCAATGGGCACCGAAGGCATGAAGTACAGACTTGTCTCACGAGAAGTAATTGCCGATTCGATTGAGACGGTTTGCCAGGCGCAAAGCGTCGACGGGCTTGTCGCGATTGGAGGATGCGACAAAAACATGCCGGGCGCGATGATCGCGATTGCCCGGCTGAACATTCCATCCATCTTTGTATACGGCGGCACGATAAAGGCCGGACACTACGAAGATCGTGACCTGACGGTGGTTAGCGCATTCGAAGCCGTGGGCCAATATTCGGCGCAACGGATTACTGCGAACGAGCTGCTCGAGATCGAGCGTCACGCATGTCCGGGAGCAGGTTCATGCGGCGGGATGTACACGGCGAACACAATGTCATCTGCGATTGAAGCGATAGGATTGAGTCTTCCGTACTCTTCGACGATGGCGGCTGAAGACGCGGAGAAGGCTGAGAGTGCAGCACGTTCAGGCGAAGTGCTGGCAGAAGCAATTCGTAACCAAATCTTGCCGCGAGACGTTTTGAGCAGAAAGGCGTTCGAGAATGCGATAGCAGTTGTGTTTGCTGTCGGCGGCTCAACGAATGCTGTCTTGCATCTGCTGGCTATCGCTCACGCTGCGGGAGTGGAACTGACCTTGAGCGACTTCGAAGAAATTCGCAAGCGAGTTCCCGTCTTGTGCGACCTGAAACCTTCCGGACGGTACGTTGCTACCGACTTGCATAAAGCGGGTGGCATTCCCCAGGTAATGAAGCTGCTGCTCGCTAACGGCAGACTTCATGGCGACGCACTCACAATAACGGGAGCGACGATTGCTGAAGTACTCAAAGACGTGCCTGATGAGCCACGCCTCGGTCAGGATGTAATTCGTCCGTGGTCCAACCCGCTCTACGGCGAAGGCCATCTTGCAATCCTACGAGGGAATTTGGCCGCTGAAGGAGCCGTAGCCAAGACCACCGGAATAAAGCAGCGAAGGATTGTTGGTCCTGCTCGCGTCTTCGATTCTGAAGAAAGCTGCCTCGATGCAATTCTGAAAGGTCGTATCAAAGCAGGCGATGTCGTGGTCATCCGCTACGAAGGTCCGAAAGGCGGACCGGGGATGCGCGAGATGCTTGCGCCAACATCAGCAATCATCGGTGCAGGTCTCGGAGATTCGGTCGCGTTGATTACCGATGGCCGTTTCTCAGGGGGTACGTACGGAATGGTGGTTGGACACGTTGCACCCGAAGCGGCAGTGGGTGGCATGATTGCTCTCGTCAATGAAGGAGATTCAATCACAATCGATGCCGACGAAGGGTTGCTCCAGCTGAACGTGCCAGACAAAGTTCTGCAAATGCGCCGAGCAGGATTTCGTCCGCCGCCAGCCCGTTACACCAGTGGTGTTCTATTCAAATATGCAAAGCTCGTCTCAAGCGCGAGTCTAGGAGCTGTAACTGACGCCTCGTTGGGTTAACACAAAGGTAACTACGAACTGCTACGGTTGGAATTTGCAAGTACATATGACTGAACGAATCGAAATTTATGACACAACTCTTCGCGACGGCATGCAGGGCGAAGGAGTCAACTTCTCTGTTGCCGACAAATGTCGTGTTGCAGAACATCTCGATGCGTTTGGCATAGATTTCATCGAGGGCGGCTGGCCAGGTTCGAATCCACGTGATGTCGCGTTCTTCGAAAAAGTGAAGAAGCTGAAGTTAAAGAACGCTCGGATTGCAGCCTTCGGCTCGACGCGCCGGCACAAACTCACGTGCGAAGCGGACAGCAACGTTCAAGCTCTTCTAAAGGCTGAGACTCCGGTTGTAACGATATTTGGTAAGTCGTGGTTGTTTCACGTTACCCACGCACTGCGTCTCAGTCCTGACGAGAATCTCGAGATTATCGAAGATACAGTCCGTCACTTGAGTTCTCGCGTGCCGCACGTGGTGTACGACGCCGAGCATTTCTTCGACGGTTATCGTGCCGATCCAGTTTACGCGCTCGCGACCTTGCGAGCTGCGGCGGCAGGCGGACCGCAACGAATCGTGCTGTGCGATACGAACGGAGGAAGTTTGCCTGAGACTGTGGCGCGAGTTACTCGCGAAGTGCGTGAACAGATCGCCGTGCCGCTGGGAATTCATTGCCACAACGATGGCGAACTCGCCGTAGCTAACACGCTTGCGGCAGTCTCAGCAGGAGCCTCACACGTGCAGGGAACCATCAACGGATACGGCGAGCGCTGTGGGAACGCAAATCTGTGTGCAGTCATTCCGAATCTTGAACTGAAACTGGGTCGTGAAGTTCTCGGCCCGGAAGGTTTGAAGCGATTGCGTGATACCGCGCGATTCATCAGCGCCATAGCGAACGTGTCACTGGATACACGGGCGGCTTTTGTTGGCGACAGTGCGTTCGCTCATAAAGGCGGAGTTCACGTGTCCGCAATTGAGCGAGACACGGCTACATACGAACACATTGCGCCGGAAACGGTCGGCAACAGCCGCCGTGTGCTCGTCTCTGATCTTGCGGGGCGCGCAAACCTGCTCGCGAAAGCTCGAGAGCTCGGCGTCGAATTGAGTGACGAGCAGGACGTTCTGAACGAGCTGAAGCGATTGGAGCATGATGGTTATGAGTTTGAAGCGGCGGAAGCGAGTTTTGAATTGCTTATTTCACGGCTCCGCGGAAATTACCGGCCATTCTTCAAACTACTCGGCTTCCGCGTGATTGATGAGCACCGTGGTGCGCTGATGCCGATGAGTGAAGCAACGGTGAAAGTGAAGGTCGGTGATCGGATCGAGCATACCGCCGCGAGTGGCAATGGACCAGTTAATGCGCTCGATAAGGCTCTCAGAAACGCGTTGAAGGAATTCTATCCATCGCTTAGGGAGATGCATCTTGTTGACTACAAGGTGCGAGTCATCTCCAGCAATCTCTCCGGCACGGCGAGTCTTGTGCGTGTCCTAATCTATTCCGGCGACGGTCGCACAAAATGGGGCACGGTAGGTGTCTCTGCAAACATTGTCGAAGCCAGCTGGCAGGCATTAGTCGACTCGGTGGCTTACAAATTGACCAGCGATGGAGTGCCACCGATCTGCGAGGAATCAGAAACTGAAGATGCAAACGAAGCTTTGAAAGAGGCGATAGTTTGATGACGCAGTCGATTCGAGTGATGAAGTTTGGCGGCACCTCGATGGGAGATGCTGCCTGTATCAAACGAGCAGCCGACATCGTCGCGGCAGCGGCGAAACAGTGTTCGGTCGTCGTTGTCGTCTCGGCAATGGGAGGCGTTACTAATCGCCTGGTTGCAGCCGCGCAGTCGTCCGTTAAGGGTGATACAAATGCTGGAGAGAAGTTGGCTGAGGAGCTTCGTAGACAGCACTTCGAAGGCATCGACCTTCTTATCACCGGCGAAGACGATCGATCTCACCTGAAGAATGAAATCGACAGAATCGTTGAAGAGGTCGCCAGCTTTTGTCACGGCACTTCGCTCTTACGTGAACTGACACCGCGAACGCTGGATACCATTTCGAGTGTGGGCGAACGCTTATCGGCTCGTCTCTTCGCGCGTGCACTGTGTGAGACAGGAATTAAAGGCGTGGCGATCGACGCTACCGACCTGATTGTTACTGACGGTGCGGCAGGACGCGCGGAACCTTTGCTGAAACCAACTCGGAACCGTACGGAGACGACACTCCTTCCGATCTTGAAAAGTGGGGCGGTACCGGTCGTGACCGGATTCATTGGCGCTTCGGAAAAAGGAACGTTAACAACGCTTGGGAGAGGTGGTTCTGATTATTCGGCTACAGTTCTTGCAGCCGCGCTCGACGCTGATGAAGTGATCATTTGGACGGACGTTGACGGTGTGCTCACCGCTGACCCGCGTCTCGTACCGGAAGCTCGAACGCTGCGAGAGATCTCCTACAACGAAGCGGCCGAACTGTCGTACTTCGGAGCAAAGGTGCTTCATCCAAAGACTCTGCGTCCAGTTTCAGAAGCTGGAATTCCAGTTTCGATTCGCAATAGTTTCACGCCCGACCATCCCGGAACGAAGATCACGCGCACGGGTCGTCCTGCAGCGCGCGGCGTCAAAGCGATTACCGCAATCAGCGATGTAACGTTGATAACTGTGGGTGGTCGAGGCATGGTCGGCGTTCCCGGAGTCGCGGCGAAAACCTTTGCGGCTGCGGCGGGCGTCCAGGCAAACGTGCTGCTCATTTCACAGTCGTCATCGGAAAACGACATTTGCTTCATCGTCAACTCTGCGGATGCGGCTGCGACGGTTGAGAAGCTTCGCGAAACGTTTGCGTTCGACGTTCAATCAGCGGCGTTGAAAGACATCGAACACATCACCGTCGATCCGGATATCGCGATCGTCGCAGTTGTCGGGGATCGAATGCGTGGCATGCCGGGGATTGCAGGTCGTACGTTCAGCTCGCTCGGCCAGCGCGGCATCAACATCATTGCAATCGCACAGGGATCGTCCGAGTACAACGTTTCGTTTGTAGTTGAGGCCGGATCAATGGCCGAGACAGTTCAGGAGTTGCACAGGGAATTCGGGCTTGCCAGACCCGCGAACGGAGAAGAGAAGTTGGCCGCGGACTAACGCGGATTCAAAAGGGAATACATGAGCACGGAAGTAAATCATCGTCATCTTAAGTCAAATGGAAATCTCAACTTGCCGAGTGATACGACGCGTACGCTTTTGCGGATTGTGCGAGCAGCACAACCGATCTCGCGTATCGAACTCGCCCGGCGGCTCGATCTTAATCGCAGCACCATTACAGAGATTGTGAGACCCTTAATCTCATCCGGGGTGTTGTGTGAAGAAGCATCAACCCATGGCGAAGGCCGAGTCGGCCGCCCGCCTATCGGCTTGTCTCTCACGTCAGACACATTGTTTTTCATCGGCGGGAACATCGGTGTGCGTCGCAGCCAAATCGGAGCAGCTTCCGCGAACGGCGATGTCCTATACGAAGAGTCGTTCGACACACCATCAGAACCATCAGCGACTTTGAGTTTGTTGAGATCGAACATCGAAAAGTTGCGGGCGAGGCTCCCCGAACGGGCATTAACAGCGATCGGGCTTAGCGTGCCTGGTCCAACTGATGCAGAACGCAGACGGCTGCTGCTTGCGCCGCATCTTGGTTGGCGGGATGTCGATATCGCGGAAGCTTTGAGCGTTATGGGGGGCGCTCGCAGTGCCTGGGGAACCGTGCCCGTGGTTGTGGAGAACGATGCGAATGCCGCAGCCATGTACGAAATGCGGAGGCGGCTGCGGCAGGAGTCCGGGATAGGTGCGGACGATTTCATTCTGGTGCGTGCGGGAACCGGCATCGGTGTTGGACTTGTGCTTCGCGGCAACGTTTATCGCGGCACGGGAACAGATCGCGGGTTGCTGGGTGAGTTCGGTCACATGACGATCGTGGCCGGCGGCAAACCGTGCGTGTGCGGTAATCGAGGATGCTGGGAAAGATACGCTTCGGCATCGAGCGCTTCCTCTTTGTATGCGGGAGATCGCGTGCAGGTCAGAGGTGAGAAGCCGCCGCGTTTCGTCGAGATCGTAGCGCGAGCCGAAGGCGGCGAGTTGCGCGCTCGATCGACGCTCGAGCGTATCGGAGAGTACATGGGGATCGGAATCAGCAATGTGATCAGCGGGCTCGGTGTCTCTCGCGTTATCGTTAGCGGAAGAATCGTGCTTGGGTGGAAGTTCGTGAAAGATCCTCTATGTCAGGCTGTGGGCCGCTCGATGGCCGGCCGTTTATCGAACTGGTCTGTCGAGGCGGGTGAACCGACCGGAGCGGGACTCGGCGGCGCGCTCGAGGTGGCATTTGAGCAATATCTAGCGATGGTGACCGGCCAAGCGCGGGCGGCTGCGTAAGAGGTTGCGATTAGCCGCGAACGAAAACTAGAACCATTTATCGTTTGTCGTTTGACATTTCTCATTTTTCATTTCGTTGTCTCCACCAACGAACGATCCACGAATTCACATGAAGCGCCGCCACAAAATGAAAAATGAGAAATGTCAAACGACAAATGATAAATGGTTCTTGTCTTAATCGATCTCCCTACCGTTTCTTCACAGATCGCTTTGAATTGCCGGCCTTCCCTCGCACAGAGTTTCCTCCCCGCGCAGATCGCATCGATTCCTGGAACCATCTTCCGCCTGTTCTATACTCCTGTTCTGTGCGGCCCAATATCTCGAGCGCTCTCTTCGGTTGAATGTGAGCGCAAGCGACTATGATTGCATTTACCAGCGCGAGTGGCGCCACGTAGGAACCAGTAAACGAAGGACTGCTGGTCGAGGCGATAAGGTGATCATCACAGTGAATCGCGATCGGTGTTGTGTCGCTGTCAGTTATGCCAAAGGTCGGTACGCCCCGAGCATGAGCGCGTTGGACCGCTTCCACTGTTTCTCTCAAGCATCGACCGAAGCTGATGGCGATCAGCAAGTCTTTCTTACTTAAGAGATCAATCCTGTGCTGCAGGTTTCCAGTGCTGCCAACTGGAGCTTCCGCATCCAAACCTAGCGGTGTCAGGCCATAAGCAAGAAACCAGGCGAGTGAAGCTGCCAGGTCCACTCCTACGACCAGAATTCGCCGCGAGCGATGTATCAATGTAGCCAGCGCAACGACACGATCTGCATCGAGACTGGATCGCAGCACGCTCAAACTTTCGCTATCCCGCTCAAGGCCATGACGAACCTGATCCGCGACGCTGCGTCTTTCCTGCGTTGCAGCTTTCAGGACCGTGTACGGAGTTATGTGATTAACGAAGTGCTGTCGAAGGTCAGCGGCGAAATCCGCGAACCGCTCGTATCCGAGTGCCTGAATTGAACGGACGATTGTGGCTGCGTCTACGTTGTAGAGTTTCGCCATTTCTCGAGAAGAGAGAAAGAACGTCTCTTCGTGATTGTCGAGAATTGCTCGGATCAGCCGTCGCCTGGTGCCACTCAACGGGGATTTCGCAAACCGGACCTCGAGTGAAGTCTTATCGTAATTGCCATTGACATCCTTGTGCGTATTTCCCGCTGCCATGCATCAGCTCCTTTGTTCCGCAGCCATCACTAGGAACTCTTACGACTGATTAATTCCAAAGTCTCAGTTCGACTGTTCACTGCGTCTTCGTCGACGTGGAACCCCAAACCGCGTCCGTTGGGAACGGCAATCGTGCCATCCCGGTCCACGGTTACCTCAGGACGAATGATGTCATGCGCAAAATAGCGAGAACTCGCCGAAATGTCACCTGGTAACGTGAAGCCTCTAAGGCTCGCCAGGGCGATATTGTGAGCGCGTCCGACTCCGGACTCAAGCATTCCGCCGCACCAAACTGGTATCTGTTTTGAAACACAGAGGTCGTGTATGGCCAGTGCCTGCGAGTATCCGCCTACCCGCCCTACCTTGATGTTGATTATGCGGCAACTGCCGAGCTCAAGAGCCTGCTGTGCCTTTCTGACGTCCGTAATGCTTTCGTCCAGGCAGAGCGGTGTAGTCAACTCGCGTTGGAGTTTTGCATGGTCCACGAGGTCGTCGTTTTCCAGCGGTTGTTCGATTAGCAGGAGCTGGAATGCGTCGAGTTTCTTGAGGTGATCTTTGTCGGAGAGTTTATATGCTGAGTTAGCATCAACGGAGAGCAGGATCTCCGGATGCCGCTGTCGAACGGCTGCTACTACGTCCAGATCCCATCCCGGTTTGATCTTGAGTTTGATGCGCTGGTATCCGAGATCCACGTGCCGATCGACCCGCTCGACGAGCTGCTCCAGCCGCGGTTGGATACCCAGGCTGACGCCAACTCCGATTCGCGTTCGAGTGCCACCGAGGACAATTGAAAGCGGTCGCTGCTCAATCTGCGCCAGCAGATCCATGAACGCGAGTTCCAGGCCTGCCTTAGCCATATTGTGCCCGCGAAAGCGCGAGAATCGATGGGCAAGAGCAGATAGACTATTAACGGGCTCGTCCAACATCGCTGGACCGAGGAAGTCGCGAATCACATGAAAGGCCGTTCCGACGGTCTCGTAGCTATACCGCGGCTCTTCGCTCGCAACCACCTCGCCCCATCCGGTTAAGCCGCCCGCCGTCAGTTTCACCAGAAAGATCAATCGCGAATCGATTGAGCCGAAGCTTGTCTCAAAAGGCTCAACGAGCGGGAGACGAACGAGACGCAGCTCGAGCTGCTCGAGCTCGATCTGTTGAGCTAGCGCTTGCGGTCGATCCGAAATTTCGAAGGAGCCCTGCATGGCGCGGCAGAAAATAGCACACCACGTTCCATCGTGCAACAGATGTTGTACGAGAATTGACATAGTGCAACGAACGATGTTATATACCCGCTACGCTGAGTGCTCTTGCAGAACATACGTCATGCATTTCTCTGCGCCGGCGCATTGTCTTCCATACAAAAAGCAGGGTTTAGCTCGCCGGAGCGCTTAAGCATTTTCAGCGAGGGGCTTGGTACCCAACTACACTTTTCTCTCTTGAAGGAGGCGGAAATCATGAAGGGAATGGTCCTGGTACTTAGCAACAATCAACCTGGAACTCTTCTCCGCAGATTTGCATCGCTGTTGGTAAGTCCTTGTCTAACTTTTCTTCTTTTCTGTTCTATATCGCCGACCGCGGGTGCTCAAACGATAACCTCCACGATCGAGGGCACGATAAAAGATGCACAGGGAAGCGTCGTTGGAGGCGCGCAGGTTACGGCTAAGTCGAATGCGCTCGGAGTCGAACGAACCGTGTCCAGCGACGGTAATGGTTTCTATAGGCTTACAGCACTACCTGCGGGTACGTACTCATTGTCGATCTCACATATTGGATTTTCGCCGCGTAACTTCGACAACGTCGAACTCACGCTAAACCGCACGTTGGTCCTGGACATTTCTCTCGAAGTTGGAGCCGTTGAGGGTCAGGTCGACGTCCTCGCTGAGGCACAGTTGCTAAATCCGACAACCTCCTCAACTGGCGCAACCATTACTCCTCGACAGATTCAGGAGATGCCGGTCAATGGACGTAATTACCTCGATCTCATGCAGCTTGTGCCAGGTGTAGTCATAAACAGGCAGGCGGACGTGGGCAGCGATAATGCAACTCCAGTACTGGGAGAAAGATCGGGCAACAACAACTTCATGATTGACGGTCAGCCGAATAAGGATACGGTAAACGGAGGGCCTGCCAGCCAGTTCAATCAGGAGACTATTTCCGAGTTTCAGGTGCTCACTGCAGGTTATCGCGCAGAGTTCGGCCAGGCATCAGGCGGGATCGTAAATGTCATCACCCGCAGCGGTGGGAATGAGTATCACGGTCTGGCTTCGCTCTTCTGGCGGAACAACGCATTCGACTCGAACAACTCCGTCGATCCAGCCCAGACTGATGCTCCGTTCTTGCAGCGGTGGGACGTTACGGGCGCTGTCGGTGGACCAATCGTTAAGGACAAAGTGTTCTTCTTTGGTTCGGCCGAGAGGATCAGAGAAAACCGCGTATTGAATTTCGCTTTTCCGCCTGCTACGCCGCAGATCGCGCGTGACTTTGAAAGACAGTTCGACAATCCATCTCGCATCTTCGACACGCGCGCCTTCCTGAAGTTTGACGAGCAGCTCGGAAGGCATCGGCTCACCCAATCAGTGAACTACACAAATGGAAACGTAGATGAATTTCTTCCGTTGTCGGCTGCGACCGATCTCCCGTCGAGACGCAACAATCTGGGTGCGCGCCATTTGTTGCTTGGCTTTGGCGACACCGTGCTTCTTGGTGATCAGGGTAACCCGTGGGTGTTGACGCTACGTGGTGGGTACCGCGGCGATACATCAGAAACGCTGCCGGCGCATCCTGAAGCAGGAGTGGGAACCTCCTTCAACCAGTTCAGCTCGGTCAATACCGGCACACTCTTCGGCGATCTCGGATCGTTCGCGTTTGGCAATCCGGTGACGCGCACAGCACTCGATCAGAAATACACTTCAGCGTCGGCGAGTCTGGCTAAATTGATCGGCGATCATAATGTCAAGTTTGGTTGGAATTATCTGAGGACAAAGGTCGACGGAGTGGAGTCTCGGATCCTGAACCTGCAGCTGTTCGCGACTGTTTCTGATTTTAGTGCGTTTGGGCCTGTCAACTCAGGCTTCTTTACGGTCACGACCGCAGGTGGTCTGACTCCTGAAGCAGATGAGATCCACCTCCGCAACAACTATAACGCGTTCTATGCTCAGGATGACTGGAAATTCCTGCCGAGTCTGACTTTGAACCTCGGCTTACGTTGGGACTACGACTCAGAATTTGTGACGAAGCGAAACTTTTCACCGCGTGTGGGTTTCGCTTGGGCGGCAACACCGAAGACGATTATTCGCGGCCATTACGGGATCTTCTACGACCAGTTTCGGCTTGGGCTCGTTCGTGATGTACCTAGATTCGGGGGTGCCGATCGACGTGTCGTCCAGCCATTCTCATATCCACGAGGATTCTATGGTGTTCCAACACTTGCTCCTGCGGCAGTCAATGCTTCGCTGTTTCCGGGAGGCCTGTGCGTGTCACCAAACTTAACTGACGCACAGATTACAGCAGGTAACGTTACGTGTCCGTTTTCTCCTGGTTTGTTCATCGGGATTGACAGGCTCAACGGAGTAGTCGCTCCCGGACATGCCTTGATTCCAGCAAACGCGGTCATTAATGTCAGCAACATCCAGCAGCTATCGGGACTCACACCGGATCAGTATTTGACTCAAGCCGCTGCGGCCGTTGGTAAAGCAAACGGTTTCTTCTTCTGGGGACCGTTCGGCTCCTTAAGTCACGCTGCGATCCCACCACAGCTCTTGCCCACTGATATTGACGGCAGTTTCAGAACACCATTTACAAGCAGCGTCAGTATTGGCGTCCAGCGCGAGATCAAGGACATGGTGTTCGAAGCTGACTACTATCATCGTGAAATGAACAACATGCTGGGGATACGCCAAGCCAACATTGCATTTAGCTCTAGAGCTGCATCGCGACAGTTCCTTCCACCCTTTACCGCCGGACCAATAACGACATTCGGTCCGTGGTATCACGGCGAATACGACGCGCTGGTTATCAATTTCAATAAGCGTTTGAGTCGGCGCTTCCTGCTTAATGCTAATTACATGTGGGCGAGTGAAACGGACAACCAACTGGGTATCAATTCCCTTCCTTCAGATAGTTTCGTAGGCGTAGCTCCGGTAGTCACTGAAACGGGTACCGGGAGAACAAACGAGGGAAGCGCGTTTACTCGCGCCAACGGCCGCTTTGTAGCGAAGGCAGGATCGTTCGTAAACGGTCCAGATCTTGACAAAGGGCCCTCGGATCTATCGGTGGACCACGTCTTCCAGGTTAACGGATTGATGGATCTACCTTGGAAGTTTCAGATCAGTGGAATCTTCCGTGCTCAGAGTGGGTTTCATTTCAGTCGCAGGGCGGTTAATCTCGAGGATCCGGACGGGAATGGCACCTTCAACGCCATAGATCATGGACCAGGTCGAAACGCCTTTACCACTCCGGCGTTCATCAATTTGGATTTTCGCGTTGCCAAGCGATTCAATATCACCGAACGCGTTAAGTTGCAGGCGCTGTTCGAATTCTTCAACGTCTTCAATCGCCAAAATCCTGCCGCGGTTGAGACAGCTACTACTAATGCGAATAGTCCGTTTGGGCGAATAATTCAAGTGCTTCCTGGCCGCGAAGGGCAGCTTGGAGTCCGACTCGAGTTCTGAGACTCATGCGCAATAAGATTGTCGCTCTGCTGTTCTTGCTGACCAGTTGCGGTCTCGTTTTCGGCCAGGCTCCTGCAAAGGGTCTCGAAGGGTCATGGCAGGGCGCACTTGACGCTGGTGGTGCAACGCTAAGGTTGGTCCTGACAGTTTCAAAAGCAGCGGACGCTTATACCGGAAAGCTAGACAGTCTCGATCAAGGTTCGACAATTCCGATTGAGGTGATCACTGTTAACGGCGACGCGGTGCATCTGGAGTTGAAGACCGTGGGCGCATTGTTCGACGGTAAGCTCAACGCGGATGCAACTGAATTGGTTGGGACATTTTCGCAGGGAGGCGCGCAACTCCCGCTCACTTTCAAACGCAGCGCTACGTCGACCACCGAAGCCCCTGCCGCGAAGCCAACATCACCTCCAAGACCGATTGATGTTCCGGTTGATGTTGCTGTCCCTTTGCCGCCGACGCCTTTCAAAGGTGGTGGCGAGATCCACCTTGGATACGAACTGCACGTAACAAATTTCAGTCGCAGCACCTGTGTGCTAACTCGCGTTGAGGTTCGAAGCGATCAAAACAAGGTGCTGGCGGTTTACAACGGCGATGACCTGGGAGGCCGAGTCGCTCGTCCGGGAATAGCTGCCACTACGACTGAGGAAAAACTGAAGGTCGGAGCAGGACTGCGATCTGTGGTCTATGTCTGGCTGACCTTCGCGTCAGCTGCCGAAGTTCCTGCGTCGCTCCGCCATCAACTCAGTTTCAAAGTAGGCGACTACCCGGACGAGCTTTCGGTGGAGACCACTCGTGTTCCTATTTCAACTGCAAAGTTGGTAATCAGCCCACCGCTGCGCGGAGGAGAATGGCTTGCAGGTAATGGTCCATCCAACACGTCTAATCATCGTCGAGCTTTGATTCCTACAAGCGGTGGCGCTCATATCGCCCAGAGATTCGCCATCGACTTCCTCCAGCTCCGAGAAGATGGTCGAAGCTTCACAGGAGATCAGAAAGACAATAAGAACTATCGTTGCTATGGGGCTGAAGTGCTTGCGGTGGCTGATGGTACTGTCATCGCACTGAAGGATGGCATCCCCGAGAATATTCCGGGTCCGACCTCGCGTGCCGTACCGATCACATTAGAAACCGTTGGCGGCAATCACATCATTCTGGATCTCGGCAATGGCCGCTTTGCTTTCTACGCTCACCTCCAGCCCGGCAGCCTGCGAGTTAAGTTGGGTGACAAAGTGCGGCAAGGTCAGGCGATGGCGCTCGTCGGAAATTCGGGAAACTCGACTGAGCCCCACCTGCATTTTCACATCAGCAATTCCAACTCGCCGCTTGGCACGGAGGGAATTCCGTACGCGTTTCGTGAATTTGAGGTCGAAGGCAAAGGCTGGGGATGGAAACCTGGACCGGCTGGTGCGACTGTTCAAAAGCGTCAGATGGAAATGCCGCTTGAACTTGAGGTTGTAAAGTTTCCGTAGTCTCGAGCGTGTGACAGCCTCGGATCGGATTAGCACTAATAACAGACCTTCTTATACGAGCTTCCCATGAACATACGACTATTTGTTTTCGCGTCACTCTTGTGTCTAGCTATCGCAGGTATGGCGCATGCACAGGGTACGCGATTGCTCCGCCATCCCACCGTAAGTCGTGACTCAGTTGCGTTTGAGTACGCCGGTGACCTATGGGTCGTCTCCAGAAACGGCGGCCAGGCGCGGAGACTCACTTCCACCCCGACAGTCGAGATCGATCCCTACTTTTCACCAGACGGATCTCAAATCGCTTTCTCAGCCACCGTCGCAGGAAACACTGATGTCTATGTTGTTTCAGCCGGCGGCGGTGATCCCAAACGACTAACCTATCATCCTGGAAACGATCGAGTTCGCGGTTGGACTCCTGACGGTCGAAGAATTGTCTTTGGCTCAGCTCGAACCAGTGCTCCACAGCAATCCTACTTTCAATTGTGGTCGGTTTCGGTTGAGGGAGGACTGCCTGAACCATTGCCGATGCCTCGAGCGTTCAGCGGCACCTACTCACCGGATGGTCGTCGTTTCGCTTACGAAGAATTCTCAACCGCTTTCATTCCAGATTGGTTCGAGGCGAGCCAGTGGCGGCATTATCGCGGTGGCCGAACGCATCCCATCACCGTAATGAATCTCGCCGACTATTCGGTAGAAAAACTCCCCTGGACCAACAGCAACGACACACAGCCGATGTGGATCGGAAACACGATCTACTTTCTTTCCGATCGAAATCACACTGTGAACCTGTTTGCTTACCGCACTGATACGAAGCAGCTCACTCAAGTCACGCATCATGACGATTTCGATGTGATGACCGCGTCGGCGGGAGCTGACTCCATTGCTTACGAACAGGCGGGTTATATCTACCTGGTTGAAGGCAAATCAGGAAAGCCGCAACGACTCAACATCGAAGTAACTGGGGATCTTCCGTGGGCGCGTCAACAGTTCAAGAAAGTCGCCACCATGATCCGCAATGCGACGCTTTCGCCCACCGGTACACGTGCAGCGTTTGAAGCGCGAGGTGAGATTTTCACCGTTCCGGCTGAAAAAGGTGACTACCGAAACCTTACGCAAAGTCCCGGTGCGCACGATCGAAACCCCATATGGTCGCCCGACGGCTCGCAGCTTGCCTGGCTCTCAGATACGACTGGCGAATATCAGTTGATGATTGGCGAACCAACCGGCATCAATTCGCCTCGAGCGATCGCATTACCATCAACAGGATTCTTTTACGATCCAGCATGGTCTCCAGACGGCTCGCAGATCGCGCTCGAAGATAATCATCGTAACCTTTGGACCGCTGAAGTCTCATCCGGAGCGACGACAAAGATCGATACCGACAATTATCCCGATCCCATTCGGCAATTCGATGCGAGTTGGTCGGGCGATTCGAAATGGCTCACTTATTCAAAGAACCTTGCGAGTCACTTGCGAGCCATATTCGTTTACTCGCTGTCTGACAAGAAGGCGTATCAGGTTACTGATGGGCTCGCTGATTCCATCTCGCCAACTTTCGATGTCGGTGGAAAGTATTTGTATTTCATGGCGAGCACAAACTACGGTCCGAGCACCGGTTGGCTCGAGATGAGCTCGATCGACCGTCCGGTACGTCGCGCGATCTATCTCGTCGTTCTTAACGCCGCTGATCCGTCGCCGTTGTTGCCCGAAACTGGTGATGAACCCAAAGCTCCGGATCCAGCCGCCGCTCCTCCGAAACCTGACGCAGCAAAGCCAGCAGTGCGCATTGATCTTAATGGAATCAACCAGCGAATCCTCGCTGTAAATATTCCTGCCGGGGACTACAGCAATCTCACTGCGGGTGCGGCGGGAACGTTCTTCTACACAGAGGCGGTTGCAGGCAGCCCGGGCGCGCTTCGTTTGCAACGCTATCAATTAAAAGAGCGGGCTGCCGCGCCTTTTCTCGAAGGCAACATTCGCTCGTACACGATCTCAGCTGATCGCAAGAAGCTTCTTTACAGTGCTCCGGGTGAGGGCGGAGGGCGCTGGGGTGTAGTTGCGACAGAGCGTCCTGCGAAGGTAGGCGATGGACCATTAAATGTCGCTCAGCTCGAAATGCGGATTGATCCACGTGCAGAATGGGCGCAGATCTTTCGCGAGACTTGGCGAATGCAGCGCGAATATTTTTACGACGCGAAAATGCATGGCGCCAATTGGCAGGCGATCTACGAGAAGTATCGCCCGCTGCTTGCCTTCGTGGGCCATCGTGCAGACCTGGGATATCTGATTGCCACAATGGGAGGTGAACTGACCGTCGGGCACTCCTATTTGATCGGAGCAGGAGATATCCCCAGTGAGGACCCTGTGTCAGTAGGCTTACTCGGCGCAGACTTAACCATTGAAAATGGGCGGTATCGGATCAAACGGATTTACACGGGCGAGAACTGGAACCCTGATTTGCGAGCGCCGCTTAGCGCTCCGGGAATCCAGGTTGCCGAAGGTGACTACCTGTTGGAAGTGAATGGCCGTTCGCTGGTGCCGCCGGTGAACCCATACAGTTTGTTCGAGGGCACCGCTGGTCGTCAGACCTTGATTAGGGTCAGCAAGACGCCTTCACCGGAGGGCTCGCGAGTCGTCACAGTAGTTCCCGTCGCCACTGAAGAGACACTGCGAACGCGCGCCTGGATTGAAGACAATCGTCGGCTAGTAGAAAAACTTTCGAACGGGAAGCTGGCGTATGTGTGGTTGCCGAATACAACGACACCTGGCTACGCGGCTTTCACGCGCTACTATTACGCGCAACAAGATAAGGAAGGCGCGATCATCGATGAACGCTACAATCACGGCGGACAAGTAGCGGACTACATAGTCAACGAGCTTGATCGAAAGTTGATGGGTTACTTTGTCATGCGGGATGGCACGCCTTCGACTTCTCCGACGGCGGGAATCTATGGTCCCAAGGTGATGTTGATTAACGAGTCGGCTGGGTCGGGAGGTGACGCGCTTCCGTTTTATTTTCGTCTGAGGAAAGTTGGACCGTTGGTGGGTACGCGCACATGGGGTGCGTTGGTCGGAACTCTGGGAACTCCACCGACTATCGACGGGGGCGGAATAACGGCGCCCACTCTTGCGTTTTATAACCTCAAAGGAGAATGGGACGTAGAGAATATCGGTGTGGCTCCGGACATTGAAGTCGAGTACACACCCGCGGATGTAATAAAAGGACGAGATCCTCAGCTGGAGCGAGCAGTACAGGAAGCGCTAAAGATGTTGGAGCAGAATCCGGTACGCCGCGTCCCTCGCCCCGCTCCTATTGATCGAGTAAGTAAAGGTGTTAGGTAGGAATTCAGGTCTGGATAAATTTACAGGTGAGGAAGGGCGGTTTACCCCCGCTTACTCGCCCCAAGTTGAAGCCATGTAAGGTAAGCGGGGGTAAACCGCCCTTCCTTACCTGCAAATCTTTCAAGCCGAGTTGTTGCTGAATGAGGAAGAAAAGAACCAACTGCCGAATACTCTGGCCACTTCTGCTACTGACGACGCTGCTCGCTATCGCAACGGCGAAAGCGCAGCAGGCGCAAGCGCCGTTTACGCGGACCGAATCGATGATTGCGATGCGCGACGGCGTGCGCTTGAACACTCAGATCTATTCTCCGAATCGCGCTACTGAACCACTTCCATTTCTTCTGCTCAGAACCCCTTATGGAATCGGCAATCTCACGCCCGAGCAGCTGGCTGCGGCCCTGCCGGAGTTAGGAGATGGGTACATCGTCGTGCGGCAGGACATCCGCGGCAGATTTAAGTCCGAAGGCACTTTCGTCATGCTGCGGCAGCCGCGCGATCCCCAGGACAAGAAAGCAATCGACGAAGGAACGGATACCTACGACACAATCGATTGGCTGCTCAAGAACGTTCCGAACAACAACGGTCGCGTGGGAATCGCCGGAACGAGCTACGGCGCGTGGCTCGCGGTAATGGCGATGCTCGATCCTCATCCGGCGCTTAAGGCCGTGGTGCCACAGGCTTCACCTGCTGATATGTGGCTCGGCGACGACTTCCATCACAACGGCGCATTTCGACTAAGCTACGGATTCGAGTACGCCTACATGATGGAATCCTCCAAAGAGATTTCAGATGTTGGCGCCGTCATCGATCGATACGACGCTTATGAGTGGTATCTGGATCTCGGTCCACTATCGAACGCCAACGCGAAATACTTCAAAGGCAAGATACCAACATGGAGCGACTTCGTTAACCATCCCGACTACGATGCATTCTGGAAGCGGCAAGCCTTTGCTCCCTGGCTGAATCGGGTGACTGCGCCCACGTTGAATGTTGCTGGATGGTGGGACCAGGAAGACTTTTACGGTCCAATCAAGATTTATGAGTTGCTCGAGCGGCACGACTCGGCAAATCAGAATTTTCTAGTCGTTGGACCATGGAACCATGGCGGCTGGTCAAGAGGCGAAGGCCGTAAGCTGGGCAACGTTGATTTTGGCAGCCCAACTGCGGAGCACTACCGGCGCAACATAATGGAGCCTTTCCTTGCGTACTATTTAAAGGGCAAAGGTAAATCGGAACGGCCGGAAGCGTTGACGTTCAGAACTGGCGCCAACGAATGGGTCGAGCACGACCAGTGGCCGCCGAAACGAAATGTCGTAGAGCAAAAACTTTACTTCCGCGAAAACGGCCGCCTCTCATTTCAACCTCCGGCTGGCGGCTTACCGGAAGCATTTGACAGCTACGTTTCCGATCCTGCGAATCCGGTACCTTATCGCAAGCGTCCAATTGAGGTTCGCTCAGGATGGACCACCTGGTTAGTCGAGGACCAGCGATTCGTCCATCGTCGTCCTGATGTACTGTCGTGGTCGACTGACACGTTAACCGAAGACATCACCGTCTCGGGCCGAATCGTAGCCAATTTGTTCGCTTCTACGAGCGGCACCGATAGTGATTGGATTGTGAAATTGATTGATGTTTACCCGGAAAAGTACGAAGCGGACCCGAAGATGGGTGGCTACCAACTGATGATCGGTAGTGACGTTTTCCGTGGTCGATACCGGAAGAGCTTTGAGAAGGCGGAACCGATTCCTGCAAATGCAGTGTTGCCGTACCAGGTTCCCTTTCCGGCCAATGATCATGTGTTCAAGAAGGGACACAGGATCATGGTCCAGGTCCAGAGTACCTGGTTTCCAGTGATCGATCGGAATCCGCAGCGGTTTGTAGCGAACATATTCAACGCGAAAGAGTCGGATTTTCAGATTGCGACGCAGCGAATATTCCGCTCGGCGCGGCACGCGTCACACATTGCCGTGCCAGTGGTGAAATAATTGTAGATTTTTGATTTTAGATTTTCGACTGGGACAAATCGAAAATCGAAAATCACCAAATCGAAAATCCAATGAATCGTGTTCGTGTAATTTCGTGGACGCTCCTCGTTGTGGTCGTCTGCCTGGCAACCGCGTCTTTGCGGTTGCCGCTCGCAGCACAACAGGCTGCCGCCGACTACGATATTGTCATCAGAAACGGCCGCGTACTCGATGGAGCAGGTAACCCGTGGATCCTCGCTGACGTTGGCATCAAGGACGGCCGCTTTACGTGCATTGGAAAAATCGCCGGCCGCGGAAAACAGGAGCTCGATGCACGCCGCAAGTACGTTTCGCCCGGATGGATCGATCTGATGGACCAGTCTGGAAGTGTGCTGCCTCGGAACGGTCTGGCGGAAAACAAGCTACTCATGGGGGTCACGACCGCCATTGCCGGCGAAGGGGGCACGCCAGTTCCAGCAGAGAAGATTGCCGGCTATTTTGCCGGCCTTGAAAAGAGCGGAATCAGCTTGAACTTCGGCACATACTTCGCCGAATGGCAAGCTCGGATAGCAGTTCTGGGCGAAAGCTCAAAAGCGCCGACGGCCGAAGAGCTGGAACGTATGAAGGCTATCATGGCGAGCGCGATGAAAGCGGGCGTCATGGGAATGACGACAGCTCTCATCTATCCACCGTCAAGCTACGCGACCACCGGCGAGTTGATTGAAATGGCAAAGGTCGCAGGACAGTATGGTGGCATTTATGCGAGCCACATTCGCGGCGAAGGGAAGGAGCTTGTCCAGGCAATCGAAGAAGCGATCGCGATCGGTGAACAGGGCGGATTGCCGGTAGAGATCTTTCACTTGAAAGCCGCTTACCAACCGGGCTGGGGCACCTTGATGCGTCGGGCCGGCGAAAGAATCGACCAGGCCAGAGCACGTGGCGTCGACGTCGCTGCAGACATGTACCTCTACACTGCGGGCGGCACAGGGTTGGAAGCAGTCATTCCATCCTGGGCTTTTGATGGCGGAGATGAAAAGCTTCTCGAACGATTGAAAGATCCAGCAATCCGGAAACGTTTAAAGAACGAGATCCGATCCGGGTCGCCGGGATGGTGGAACATCGTTGAGGCGGCCGGAGGTTGGGACGGGATTGTTCTAGTCAATGTGAGAAACAAAGACAAGGCCCGGTTTGAAGGTAAGACCATCAGCAGGATTGCGAAAGAGTTAAAGAAGGATCCCGCGGATGCAGCATTCGATTTGGTTTCTCAGGGACAGGGACGAGTTCTGGCTCTGTATTACATGATGAGCGAACAGGACATTGTCACAGCCCTCAAGTTTCCCTGGACAGGAATCGGCAGTGATGCCGGCGCTGCGCTCAAGCCGGGAGCTGTCGATGTGTTGGGCCTGCCACACCCTCGCAGCTACGGGAACTTTCCACGGCTAATCGCGCGATACGTCCGCGAGCAGCATGTACTCACTCTCGAGGAAGCGATCCGTAAGATGACCTCATGGCCAGCGACGCGCATGCGGCTGGCATCGCGCGGATTGATACGAGAGGGATGTTGGGCCGACGCGGTTCTCTTTGATTATGAGAAGCTGCAAGATCGAGCGACTTACGAACAGCCGCTGCTCAATCCCGAGGGGATTGATTATGTTTTAGTGAATGGAGAGGTTGTTGTGGACCACGGTAAGCATACCGGCGCGCGGCCCGGTCATGTGCTTTATGGTCCTGGCCGTCATAATGAAGTCAGAACCGAAACGCGTAGCGTCGGGTCAAGGGATTTTCGATTGCCGAATTTCAATTTCCGTTTTTGGTCGGTATCGGTAAATCGGAAATCAAAAATCAGCAATTGAAATCAATATGTCCTCAACCACGACCGAGATATCCAACATTTTGATCCGTGAAGTTGATGGTGCAGCGGAAATGCATGCAGTCGAAGACTTACAAAAAGAAGTGTGGGGCATACCGGATCTCGACGTTGTTCCGCTCTCGCATCTCGTTGCCGCAAAGGCTGCTGGAGGCGTGTTGCTCGGCGCGTTCGATCGCCACGAGCTGATCGGATTCATCTACGGCTTTCCGAGCTATGAATTCGGGCAGTTGGCTCATCACTCGCACATGCTGGCGGTCAAGCCTGGTTATCGCAATCTGAATCTCGGTCACAAGCTCAAACTCGCGCAACGAGAACACGTCATGAGACAGAACATCAAGATAATGACGTGGACATTCGATCCGTTGCAGAGTCTGAATGCGTACTTCAATTTCAATAAACTTGGCGTCGTTGCCGATCGTTATCTTGTCGACTTCTATGGAGATGATGCAGCCAGCTTCTTACATCGGAACGGGACGGACCGGCTTTGGGTGAAGTGGTTGTTGAAAAGTGACCGGGTGAACGACCGGCTGCAGGGAAGAGTTGCGGAAACGGACCGAGAGTACAAGACACCCTTGGTCCAGGTTCAGCCGGATGACTCACCGATCCGGAATGACCTCACGCAAAGTTTGGCAGGCGAGTATGCGGCAATCGAAATACCGGCGGAGATTACGGCCGTCGAACAGCGCAGCCGCGCGGGTGCTTTCGCGTGGCGCGAGGCTACTCGGTGGGCGTTCACCGAGGCGTTAAATGCGGGCTACTTTGTCGCGGACTTCCATCGTATTCATCGCGGTGAGCAAAGCCTTGGCGCGTATGTGCTCAAACACGGCGAAATCGCTGATTTATCAAATGCAAGAAACACTGGTCACGCTTAGACAATTTGCAGGTAAGGAAGGGCGGTTTACCCCCGCTTTCATTCCAAGGCTTCAATAATCGAGGCAAGCGGGGGTAAACCACCCTTCCTTACCTGCAAATTGTCCAGCTTGAATAGTTATATGCCAGCTCTCTTTAACTGTGGCTGAGGAACCCATGATGACAGCAAACAAACTGAGCCGGAGAGAGATGATCAAACGGACTGCTGTAGCCGGCGCTGCGCTGGTCGCAGCACCGATGATTAATCTCAATCGTTATTCGATCTTCGGCTCAACAAAAGAATATTCAGCGCGAGCGATCGATCTCATGAAACAAGCAACTGTGATCGATATGCTTTCCGTTATGACCCTTGACTTCAACAAACAGTCCAAGTGGTTTAGAGATCCCGAGACATTTACCGCTGCCGATCTGCAGCCCTACAAAGATTCAGGAATTAACGTGTTTCATCCGGCGATCGGAATGGGCGGACCAGATGCTTATAACAGCGTCATGCAGTTTTTTGCGTCCTGGAATGGCTTCATCGCCGATCATGACGAACACTTCATGCGCATCGACAGCCCCGGCGACCTCAAACGCGTAAAGACTTCGGGAAAGATAGGCATTCTGCTGGGTTTACAGAATTCCGATCAGTTTCGCCGGCCCGACGATGTTGATACATTCCGAGCGCTGGGCCAACGCGTTTCGCAGCTCACGTACAACTCGCGCAACCTGATCGGCAATGGTTCAACCGAGAGAAGAGACGAAGGAATCTCAGATTTCGGCGTAGCGATCATTGAACGAATGAACAAAGTGGGGATGGCCGTCGATGTGTCACATTGCGGCGATCGTACTACGCTCGACGCGTTCGAGATATCAAAGAAGCCGGTTTTGATTACTCATTCAAATTGCCGGGCGCTGGTGCCGAATCATCCGCGTTTGAAAACGGATGACGCGATCAGAATGGTAGGCAAGACCGGAAGCGTGATGGGTATCACCGGGGTGCGAATGTTTGTCAAAGGCGATGAACCAACTACCGTCGACCACGTGTTGGATCATTTCGATCACGTTAGAAAGCTGATCGGCGCCGAGCATCTCGGAGTTGGCAGCGATATCGATCTGTACGGGTACGATGCCATGCCTCCCGAGCTGAACAAGCAATTGCGTGCAGGTTACAAAGGCAGCTACGCATTTCGCGAGAAGATCGATGTCGAGGGGCTGAACCATCCCAAACGAATGTTCGACCTGACGGAAGGTTTGATTCGCCGTCAGTACACGGACAGTGACATTCAGGGAATCCTTGGTGGAAACTTCATGCGTGTGCTAACGCAAATCTGGACCGTGACGTCATAAACCGTTTTGGAGTGCGGTGGCAAGCAAAGCGCGACACCGCTTTGGATTCTGCCGGCCAATCTCATCTAAAAAGGGGTGCCGCGCTGCGCTTGCCACCGCACTCCAAAACGCACGCCCTGAGATTCACACAGAGGTGGAGATCATCATGAAACGAACGACACTTAATTTCTTCTTGCTCGCGTTCTTAATAGTC
>JBKPAC010000007.1:0-145972 GCA_046726175.1 Acidobacteriota bacterium | reverse complement strand
GGTCAGGACCGACCGCAGTGGCAGGTTCCGATTCGATAGGCTTGGGCCATCGCAGTTCACTGTTTCAATCAAACTGCCTGGTTACATTCCCGTACAAGAGACCGTAGAACTAGCAACAACCTCTTCAGCTTATGTGCAGTTCACGCTCAAACCAGATCCTAGTTCGACAGTGGTACCTACGCAGCCCGGTGTCGTCGCCGCAAATGTTCCTCCTGCGGCACAGAAAGAATTCGACAAGGGTGAAGCAGCCCTGGCGACCGGTAACAAGGATGGCCTGACTCAGGCTGCGAAACACTACGAACAGGCTGTTGCTTTGTACCCACAATTTGTCCAAGCTCAATTGAAGCTGGGAACCACTTACATGGATCTTGGACAATGGGACAAGGCTGAACAAACGTTGCGTAAGACGGTCGAGATCGATCCGAAAGCAGTCAACGCTTTGTTCGCCCTTGGTGAGATCTATTTAAGACAGAAGAAGAACTCGGAAGCAGAGAAGGTTCTTTTGCAGGGGCTTGCGGTTGAGGATCGCTCGTACCAGGGCCATCTGACTCTCGCCCGGGTGTACTGGGAAATGGGAAGCAAACTCACCGAAGAAGCGCAGTGGCGACCTTTGCTCGAAAAAGCCTACGCGCAAGTCAATGAAGCGCTAAAGTTGAAACCCGACTACGCTCATGCACACCTGATAAAGGGAAATCTCTACCTGAAAGTTCGTCGAGGGCAGGACGCGCTGCATGAGTTTGAAGAGTACCTGCGGCTTGAGCCGAAGGGACCGTTTGCAGAACAAACGCGAGCAAATGCCGAGAAGCTGAAAAAGGCGCTCGAAACAAAGAACTGAAACACACAAAACAAGCCGCGGATAAACGCGGATCAGAACAAAAAGGTTTCGATGCTTATTCGTCCTCGTTCTGATCCGCGTTTATCCGCGGCTCTTTTTTACCTTTAGAGGCTATCGGCTCATCTTGAAATCCAACAAGTGACCGAGCTTTTCTTTTTTAGTCCGCAAATACTTTTCGGCCTCCTCAGGAGTCTCGATCTGAAGAGAAACTCGTTCGACAATCTTCAGGCCGGCATCTTCCAACGCCTGCAGTTTCAAAGGATTGTTCGACAACACCCGGACCTTACATAGTCCAAGGTCGAACAGAACTTCCGCACATTGCTTGTACTCGCGCAGGTCTACGGCAAGGCCGAGCTGCTCGTTCGCCTCAACTGTGTCTGCACCCTGGTCCTGCAGCGCATAGGCCCGGATCTTATTCAGGATACCGATGCCACGTCCCTCCTGTTGTTGATAGACAATCGCCCCACGACCTTCCTTCTCAATCATTTCCAAGGTCCGGTGAAGCTGGGGACCGCAGTCACATTTTGTTGATCCGAATACGTCTCCGGTCAGGCATTGCGAATGGATTCGAACCAGCGTTGGGACGTCGCGCTGCATTTCTCCTTTATAGAGGACTACGTATTCCTCGCGACTATTCAGCGAGCGGTAGCCCGCGATTTTGAAGTCACCAAATTGTGTGGGCAGGTCCGCAACTGCCACACGTTCAATGGTTGGTGAACCCACGGGCGTACAACAGGATGTCGTCTTCTTTTCGGCCAATTGATGCCTCCCCTCGACCGTACCATTCTAATCAGGCCAGCGTGATTAGCTGAAGCTGGAATTATAGAAGTAGGTCTGCTGCGTCACAAAGCGGACTTGCGGCATAGAGACGTCCCCGAGCACCTTTGTATGTATTGCTTCGATTTGTGACCGCAGGATAAGATTACGACTGGCGTTGTACCCGGTCATCATCCAGATATGCCGCCGCGCCCCCTGAAATTCTGCCAGCCCGAGCGTTAATGAACCGCAACACACAAGAGACTGAGACTGGGAATACCCAGTCGCGAGGCCCTGAAAAACAAAGTCCAATTCCCGGCGAGCGCCGGCCGACTCTAATCTCCCTAAGCGGCGAACAGATCGCCACTCCCATTCCGCTTGAGCGAAACGAAGTGCTGCTCGGCCGGGCGATTGAGGCGGATGTGCGCCTCAACGACTATCGAGCGTCTCGGCTGCATGCCCGTATCAGCCTGGAGCGAGACTCGCCACAGGGTGAGCTCAGGTGCCGGATCGTGGATCTGGGCTCAACCAACGGTACTATCGTAAATGGACTTCGCGTTACTGAAGCTCTGTTGTCGCCAGGTGACAAGATCGTAATAGGCGAACAACTCTTCCGCTTTGAAATGCTCGACGATATCGACCGCGAGTTTCAGAAACAGGTTCACCGCCTACTCGCACATGACGATTTGACAGGTCTTCTGACAAGCAAGTCGTTCTTTTCTGAGTTGCGTCGCGAGGCCGTTCGAGCGGCTGCTGAGTCGCTGCCCTTCTGTGTCTTGATGATGGATCTTGATCACTTTAAGGAAGTGAACGACCGGTACGGGCACCTTGTGGGTAGCAGGACGCTCGAAATCCTCGGAGCCATTATCAAGAACGCGCTGAGGGCCGGTGATGTCGCTGCACGGTTCGGTGGAGAGGAGTTTGCGGCGTTTCTACTCGACGCAGATTATGCCCAAGGCCTGGTGGCCGCGGAACGCGTCAGATCCTCGGTCCAGGAGCACGTTTTCCCTGCAACGAGGGCCGACTCCTCCGAAGAAGCCGCGTCTTTTCATGTGACGATGAGTATTGGAGTGGCAGCATTCCCCGACGATGCCACTGATCCTATAGAACTGATGGAACTTGCGGATTCAGCTCTCTTCCGCGCAAAACGCGAAGGACGAAACAGAATATGTGCTTATCGTCCGTCTTTAGCCGCCACTGAAAGACCTCTTCCGCCACGAAGACATTGACTCGCGCAGGCAACCCTCTTTTGGCAATGTGTTTCTGAAACGAGGCAAGCTCTGCTGCGTGTAAGCTATCGCGGCAGGCTCCTGGTTGCGCTGACAAGGGTGGGGCGTTATGCTTCAATCGTGAGCCTACCCGGCTAGACCCGTAAGATTACCTGAAAGAATTCGTCCTTTGGCCACCAGACTTAACCTAGCTAGTAAGCCTTTTAATAACCGGATTCTTCCGTGGACAGTCGCCGTTTTGGTGATGTTCTTGTCACTCTTATCGCTTGCATTCATCGCCTCGGCAACAAGTCAGGCAAACAGTAAGTCAGCCACGATCCAGGCTGAAACCAACAGTCTCAACCAGCAGGAACAAAAGCTCAGAGAGCGCGCCTCGCAGGTCAAGAATTCATTGACAGACGAACAACGGCAAAGACTAATGGCCGCTCATGAGCTCGTCGATCGTAAGCGGTTTTCATGGTCGCGGCTCTTTGCAGATCTCGAAGCTGCGTTGCCAGGTAAGGTGAAGGTATCGCGCATCAGCGTTCGAGATATCGCCGCACGCGAGAATCAAACGGTTGCACAGTTAGATCTAGCTGTCCTGGCGAAGGATCCGTCAACGATCACCGAAATGATCGCTGACATGGACCGCTCAGCCATCTTCAAAGCGAATATTCGGTCACAGAATCTGCAAAAAGGACGGGCTGAGGCCGGTACGGAGTATGAGCTGGATCTAATCTATACGCCGCGAGCCGGAGTCCCAATCAAAGCTGAGCCGGCGAGTGTTGCGTCAGCTGAAACCGCAGGAGGCCTGAAATGAGCGAGCCTAATGAAGCAGGGCAACGCTCTCTTCGAGCGGAACAGATTCGACGGCGGTTCAGCCAGTTAAAAGCAAACCGGCATCGAGGCATGTTTGGTATTGCTGAGATAGTTGGAGTGTCGGTCAGTCTTTTCATACTTCTGCTGGTGCTCGTCAGCTACTTCTACTTTTTACTGCCTGCACAGTCGCGTCTATCAGCGTTGCAACGAGAACGTGAACGGTTACAAATTCTCTTGCGCACTTCCAGTGATGTGTTGAAACACGATGAGGACACGAAACAGATTGCCGAGAAAATCACGGGCAGTCTTGAAGAGTTCGAGTTTCGTCGGCTGGTCAATGAGTCAGAAGGTCGAATGGACTTGTACGACGAATTGAATGATTTGATCGGGAAGAACGGTTTACGAAACACATCCGGACCAACCTACTCTACACTCGAGCCTGTAGGTTCGAAGGCGGCAAAGAAATCAACGGTGACGAAGTGGCAGAGCGTCTATCCTGGAATCGCGGTAGCTGTAACCGTCGAAGGACAGTATCAGAACATTCGTCGTTTCATTCATGATCTCGAAACCAGCAAGCAGTTCGTCGTCATCAACGGCGTGGAACTCGAGCGCGCAACCGAGACGAATATACCTTTGTCCGCTGAAGGTGCGCCGGCAACTCCGCGCCCGTCGCTGGTGAGCTTGCGGATGGATCTCGCAACTTACTTCCAACGGTCGTCTGCCGAGGGTGAGGCGAACGGAGAGCAGAAGCAATGAAGTCAGATACGAACAACCCTAATGAGCGAAAGAAGCTGATAACCGCTATTGTTCTCGGTGTCGTGGCCATCGTTGTGCTCTGGTGGGCTTTCATCGGCTTCGGCGGAAGTTCCACGCCTACGACTACGAGGAGAGAAACCGCGCGTCCATCTACTTCCGGCCAAACAATAGTCGCCGGCACCAACGCCAAAGGTCCGACTCCATCTGAGATCAAAGACGACCCGCTATCGCAAATGGAGCCAATTGTCTTCACCCAATCACCGATCTCCGTTCCCGAGGCAAAAAGAAACATTTTTTCTTACTACGAGCCGCCACCCCCAGCAAAGAATCTTGTTACACCTACACCAACGCCTACACCGACGCCCCCTGTTTTTGTCGCTTCTGTATCGCCGACAAATGTTTACGCAAGAACGGCTGACTTCACTTTGGAGGTAACCGGAGACAAGTTCTCTCCTGAAGTACGTATCTACGTAGATGGGCGTGAGCTGCCGACAAAGTTCAAGAACGCGCAACAGCTCACGACCGTCGTTCCGGCGGCAGTCATCGCAAATCCGGGTCAACGGCAAGTCATCGTGCGTTCTCCGGATGGTCGTCTCTACTCAAACGCTGGATTAGGTTTCAGCGTGACGCCACCACCAATTCCGAACTACAGCTACATTGGACTGCTCGGGGACAAGCACTACGCACGTGACATAGCGCTGCTGCAGGACAGAAGTAACAAAGAGCTGCTGAACGTCCAGCGTGGCGATGTGTTATCAGGAAGATTTCGGGTGACCAGTATCTCGGAGAAGGAGTTGGTGCTCACCGATACCAATTTGAAGGTCAAGCATTCTCTTACGATGGCCACTGATACAGGCGCCGGACTTGGCCCGCTTGCTCGTCCAACTCCCAAGGTTGATGCAGAAGATGACGAACCGCAGTGAGATGGTCGACCACAATATATTCGGGTCGTGCAACGCGAGCGATCTGACTGCCGATCACGCCTCGAAGAGTGTTGTGAGGCCCTCAGACGAGTCAGGCTACTCACTTGTGGCGCTCCTCGCCTTCATGAGCCTGCTCGCACTTTTTGCACTTGCAGCGGCGCCAAAGGTGAGTCAACAAGCTCTTCGTGAACGTGAGAAGGAAGCAATCTATCGAGGTGAGCAGGTAGCTGATGCAATCCGTGCTTACTACAGTTATCGTGCGGGTGTACTTCGCGTTAGTGGTGATCAAGCACTACCTGGATCGATGGAACAACTGCTCGAAGGTATTCCTGTTCCAGGTGGATCAAAGAAGCGTCAAATACTTCGTCCAAGCGCCGCGCGTGATCCACTTTCACTCACAGGCGAGTGGCGTTTGATTCGACCTCGCTCACCGGAGCTAGTCGACTTTCAACAGGCAGTGATTACATATTCCGGCAACCTTGCTCCCGTCCCACGCGACTCGCAAATGGCTGCGCTACAACAACTTGCAGTTCCCCAACTGACCAGCGTCTTGAATACAGGACCAGACGATTCATCTACTTCAAGTGGCGAGTCGGACGACAGTTATAGTGGTCCATTCGTGGGTGTCTCGAGCCGCAACAAGAACAACTCTGTCCTCTATTACTATGGCATCGATCGACATGATCGATGGATCTTCACACCACTCTTCAGATAATCAATTCGATCATTTGCTGTGCCATTCTGATCCTGAGATCGATTGCTTTCGTGCGACATCAAGTCGTTATGACGATCAGTTCAAACACACCTGAAACGATCTCGCTTCAACGACATCGTGATACAAAAAAGTGAGTCGCATCATCGCTCGCAACGATGATCTGAGCACCACAAAACGCGCGGAAGACTGTGTAAATATTTTTCTTCCAACATTAATAAGTTGTTGACATCTCGCACGATTGCGTTTATATAGCAAGATGTTGTGCGCCGTTTACTCTAGCCCACAAGACAGAAGAAAACACACTATCTTGTGGTCACAAAGAAACAAAATCCAAACTGAAAAAAAGGAGCACATAGAAGCTATGGCAACTAAGAAAGGTGGAAAGAAGGCAGCGAAAAAGGGTGGCGCCAAGAAGGGCGGAAAGAAGGGCGGAACCAAGAAAGCCGCAAAGAAGAGATAACTTCGAACCAGCGGGTTACAGCAGCAACCTTCACTGGCGCACACAACCTTTCCCGGGCCCGCAAGGCCCACTCAAAAGGAACGACACTTCAAGCGAAGCTAGTCGTTCCTTTTGCTTTTCATTCACATACCAGTGATCATTGATGCAGCCGGAGGAGCGACGTGAATCATGATCAGCATCGCACTGATCGAGCCAGAGATACCTCCGAACACGGGTAACATCGCGCGGTTGTGTGCTGCCACCTCAACTCCTCTGCACATCGTCGGCGCAACCGGCTTTCGCATGGATGATCGAGCCGTCCGGCGCGCCGGGCTGGATTACTGGCCTGAGGTCACGCTGTATCGTCATCGCCACCTCGAATCACTCTATCAAGCGCTGCCTCAGTCACGATTCGTGTATCTCAGCACGAAGGCGTCGATTTCATACCTCGATTGGCGGTTTGAAACTGAAGACTGCCTCGTCTTTGGCAGGGAAACGAAAGGACTGCCGGAAGAGGTTCTTCGTGCAAACTGGGACAGAGCTCTCACAATTCCAATGCTCAACCCACGCATCCGCAGTCTTAACCTGGCTACGTCTGTTGCGATTGTTCTCTATGAAGCCCTGCGCCAAACCCGCGCCTTCGCACAATGAGGGCTTCTTAGTGTTATGATTTCCAATTTCGTAGGCTGACCGCTTGGAAGCGGATCAAATCTGTGCAGGTAATCATGAGTCAGGAAAGACAAGACATCAGGAACATCGCAATCATCGCTCACGTTGACCACGGCAAGACCACCTTGGTCGACGCGATGTTGCGTCAGGCCGGAATCTTTCGCGAAAACGAACAGGTGCGCGAACGCGTGATGGATTCGCTCGATCTCGAACGCGAACGAGGCATCACCATTCTTGCGAAAAACACTTCGGTACGTTATCGCGACGTGAAAATCAACATCGTCGATACACCAGGTCACGCAGATTTTGGCGGTGAAGTCGAGCGCGTTCTGAAGATGGTTGATGGAGTGATGCTGCTCGTAGACGCCGCAGAAGGGTGCTTGCCACAAACGCGTTTCGTGCTACGTAAGGCGCTCGAAGCAAGGCTTCCGGCAATCGCCGTAGTCAACAAGATCGATCGGCGCGACGCGCGACCCAAAGAAGTTGTCGACGAAATCTACGAGCTGTTTCTCGATCTGGATGCGACGGAGGAACAGATCGACTTTCCAATCCTGTACTCAATTTCGCGCGACGGTATTGCGAAGAAAGAGCTGGATGACAACTCAAACAGTCTGCAACCACTGTTCGATCAGATCGTTGAGACAATTCCTCCTCCACGTCAGCTTCGTAACGATACTCTGCAGTTGCTTGTCGCAAATCTCGACTACAGCGACTACCTGGGTCGCCTCGCGATCGGAAGGATCTTCTCCGGGAGCATCTCAATCGGAGATTATGTTTCAGTCGTGAGAAGTGATGGGTCATCAAAGATCCGAGTTTCGCAGCTCTATGCTTTCGAAGGTTTGAAGCGTGTCGCCGTCGAACGAGCTGGATTTGGAGAGATTGTAGCGCTTGCCGGCGTTGAAGATGTGCAGATCGGCGACACGATCACTTCCGTTGATAATCCGCACCCACTTCCGTCGATCGCCGTCGACGAACCCACGATCTCGATGATCTTCGGTGTCAACAATTCTCCCTTCGCCGGAAAAGACGGTCGCTTTGTCACCTCGAGGCAGGTGAAGGAGCGTCTGGACAAAGAGCTGTTGGGAAATGTGGCAATTCGGGTCGACGAAACAGACTCGCCCGACCAGTTCAAGGTGTCCGGTCGAGGAGAATTACAACTCGCGATTCTGATCGAGATGATGCGCCGCGAAGGTTACGAGCTTCAGGTTTCTAAACCAGAGGCTATCACTCGCAACATGAACGGCAAATTACTCGAGCCTATTGAGCAGGTAGTGATCGACTGTCCCGAGGAGTTCATTGGTGTAGTGACTGAAGCAATGGGTCGCCGGAAGGGTCAGATGACAAAGATGGTGAACCATGGAACGGGCCGAGTCCGGCTCGAGTTTGAAGCGCCTTCGCGTGGATTAATTGGTTTTCGAAATGAGTTCCTGACTGAAACCAAGGGAACTGGACTCCTCAACACGCTGTTCTTACGGTGGGGCGAATGGCAGGGTCCGCTTCGGGGACGCTCCACGGGTTCGCTTGTGGCTGATCGCACGGGCGAGACGACTACTTACGCACTCTTCAACTTGCAGGAGCGCGGTACGCTCTTCATTCGTCCCGGAACAAAGGTTTATGAGGGGATGATAATCGGCGAGAACACACGTTCCGTCGATCTCGATGTTAATTCGGTCAAAGAAAAGAAGCTCACAAATATGCGAGCCTCTACAGCGGATGAAGCAATGCGTCTTGTTCCGGCTAAAGAGCTTTCGCTCGAACAGGCTCTTGAGTTCATTGCTGATGACGAACTTGTAGAGGTAACTCCGGAAACGATCCGTTTACGAAAGCGGGTCCTCAAGGCCAACGAGCGTCCAAAACGCAAGGAGAGCTAGTACCGTATCGATGAGTTTCCGCTTGCCAAGGCTGTACCCAATCACGGATACACAGATAAGCGGTTTGTCTCACGCTGCTCAGGTGCAGCTGATGGCTGAGGGCGGAGCAACCCTGGTTCAGCTGCGCGACAAATATGCGGCCCCTCGAGAGTTTTATCGCGAGGCGATGGATGCACTCGCTGTTGCGCGTCAACTCGGGTTGAAAGTGATAATCAACGATCGCGTCGACATCGCCCACTCGCTCAAAGCTGATGGCGTCCATCTCGGTCAGGACGACATGCCGGCGGCGGCAGCTCGTGAACTCCTCGGCCCCGATTCCATCATCGGCCTTTCAACTCACAATCCTGGGCAAGTGGGGCTGGCGCTCAACGAGCCAGTCGATTACATAGCCTTTGGACCAGTTTTCTCCACCTTGAGCAAGGGAAACCCGGATCCGATTGTTGGCCTGGAGGGTTTGCGAACTGTGCGGAAAAAGATTGGAAGTAAGCCTTTGGTGGCGATTGGCGGTATCACAATGGCGAACGGCCCCGACGTCCTGCTCGTCGGAGCCGACTCGCTTGCGGTGATCAAGGCGATCCTTGAAGATCCAACGGAAATCGCTTCTCGGGTACGAGCATTCCTCGCCTCGCAACCGTCATCGTTTTAAGAAATTTAGCTTGCGTTTGTGTATGTTATACGCCAGAATTGGCCCTGGCGTGGGAACCCGACCTGTTCGCCCCTACCAAGCTGATTCTTCAACTTTGCCAGTAACCGCGCGAGCGTCCGCCTCTTTATGAGCTTCTTTGATCTGCCGCCCGTCATCGAACGTATGCTACTGGTCTCTGAACAAATCAGCGACCTCAACTTCTCTGTAGGCCAGCTTCCTCAAGTCGAAATCAACGGAAAGCTAACTCCCGTGCAGCCGCTGGGAATGCAAAAACTCACGCCCTACCAGACTGAAGTCATTGCAATGACTTTGCTCCAGGGTAACCGTGATGCGGCTGAGAAACTCGCGAAAACGGGAACTGCCGATCTCAGCTATTCACTGCCGTCTCGAGCTCGGTTTCGCGTGAATATCTTTCAGCAGCGCGGTGTCTACTCGATCGTCATGCGCGTCATCCCGACGGACATCCCCACTTTGAAGTCGCTCGGGCTTCCTTCTCAACTTGCTGACATCGCTGAACTCCGCAACGGCATTGTGCTCGTCACTGGACCTACCGGTTCGGGAAAAAGCTCCACTCAGGCAGCCATCATCGACATCATCAACGAAAAGAAGCAGTACCACATCGTCACAATCGAAGATCCGATTGAGTATCTTCACCTGCACAAGAACTCCACAATCAATCAACGCGAAGTGGGGCACGATACTCGCGACTTTCCATCTGCGCTGCGCGCGGCATTGCGGCAGGCGCCGAAAGTGATTTTGATTGGAGAGATGCGTGACTTCGAAACTACAGAGATCGCGCTCGAAGCGGCCGAGACGGGTCACCTCATCCTGTCGACGCTCCATACCATTGACGCGTCAAAGACAGTCGACCGGATCATCGGACTTTATCCGAAGAACGAGGAGGAGGTGATTCGCACGCGTTTGGCGCAAACTTTCCGTTACATCGTGTCGCAGCGGCTCATTCCGCGAGCAGATGGTCGCGGACGCGTAGCCGCTGTCGAAATTCTGAGATCAAGCCCACGTACTCGCGAGTACATTGAATCCGGTGAGGACGAGGGCAAATCGCTGCTGGATGCGATGCGGGACGGCAAACTGGATGGAATGCAGGACTTCGACAGTGTGATTAGAGAGTTGATTGAGTCGAGAGTAATTACACTCGAAGACGGCCTCGCGTTTGCTACGAATCAGAACAATTTGCTGCTATCACTGAAAGGCCTGACTGCAGCTGAAGACTTTTTACGAAGCGGAATGGAGAGGGTGCCAGGCCAGATTCTTTCCGATTCCGGCTCGATGCTCGGAATGATCGAATGAACGGCGCGAACATTAGTGGTCCACCCCGGTAACGCAATGATAATTGTTTGTCAGAACTGTCAGGCACGGATTCAACTCGACGACACCAAAGTCCCTCCGCTGCCGTTTAGCATCAAGTGCCCAAAGTGCAGCAGCATCATCGGCTCGAATGGCAGTAGTCCGGCTTCGCAGAAGAGCGGTGTGGCGTTGGGTGGATCGCCTTCCACCGATCACCGAAGGTTGGAACGGCATAATCCTGCTCCGGCGTACGAACTCAAAAGTGGCTCGAACTCAACTGAAACTGCATCCCAGAAATCTACGGAACTGGTGCACGCACTAGCGCAATTACTAGATCAGCAGCAATCGAATGGTAAACGAAGCAGAGATCGTCGTCCGAACGATCGAAGGCAAGTGTTGATCTGCGCCGCAGAATCGCGTCGCGAGAGCATTGCGCAGCGGCTTGCGGAGAACGACTACCATGTCTTTGTTGCCGAAGATACAAGACAGGCGGTAGAAAGAATGCGCGAGAACCAGCTTGAAATTGTCTTGCTCGATTCCGATTTCGATCAGGCTGAGCAGGGAGCGGCATTCGTTACACGCGAGGTAAACGTGCTCAGGCCGGCGCAGCGGCGACGCTTGTTCTTTGGGTTGTTGTCGCCGTCATTGCGGACCCTCGACGCTCATGCTGCATTTCTCAATAACGCGAACATCACAATCAACTTTAGTGACATTGACGATATTCCCTCGGTGCTGGATGACGCCGTTCGCGAATACAACGAACTCTACTCGGATTTCTTTCAGGCATTGAGTCTCCCCGCTCTGTAAATTCTGACTTCACCTATCACCTCGAAAGGCCACCCCAGGTGGCCTTTTTGCTAACCGGGAATCTTGCTACTCTTATCCGCAGGCCATCCGAGCCGAAGTGAAGCAAGACATCTGCCCAACATCCCTAATCCCCCAGTCTGAGATCGGTTGAGCATGGCGCGCGCGCAAACCAAATACGAAACGGAAAAGGGTGCGACTTTCGAGTCCGGCCACATTCACGGGTCAGACAGCAGGAGACGCCTGAGTTTTGTGCTCGTGATGACAGCTTGTTACATGATCGCTGAGTTGATCGGCGGCTGGTGGACAGGATCACTGGCGCTGCTAGCGGACGCGGGTCACATGTTGACCGACGTCGCAGCTCTGACGCTCGCATTGATTGCCGCATGGTTTGGTGCCCGTCCCGCAACCTCAAGCAAGACTTTCGGCTATTACCGGCTGGAGATCCTCGCGGCATTTATCAATGGCGTGGCGCTAGTTCTTATAGCAGTACTCATCATGTACGAAGCGTGGCAACGTTCGTTTGCACCGCCGGTAATTCGTGGCGGACCAGTGATGTTGGTCGCGACGGGCGGTCTAATCGTCAATCTGTTCTGCGCGCGAGTTCTGCATGGTCGGCACGAAGTCGATCTGAACATTCGCGGCGCGTGGATGCATGTACTGAGCGACGCGCTTGGCTCGATCGCGGCTATCGGCGCGGGCGTTGCCATCTGGTTCTTTGGATGGTACTTCGCGGATCCTCTCTTCAGCATTGTGATTGGGTTACTCATTGTGTGGAGTTCGTGGAAGCTGATTCAGGAGTCCACTAACGTTTTGCTCGAAGGGACGCCTGCCCACATCAATCTGGCAGCAGTTGAACGAGTAATCCTGGAAACAGACGGTGTCGATGCGGTTCACGATCTGCACGTATGGACCATCACGTCAGGACGTGACGCACTCAGTGCGCACGTTATTCATGGCGCGCGCATTTCCCAACCAGATCTCTTACGCGAGTTGCGCTCAAAGCTTCACGGTCACTTTGGTTTAGATCATCTGACAATTCAGATGGAAACCATTGAATTTGAAGACGAGGCTTTTCACTTCTGTCACTCTGGAACGGCATGTTTTCGATCAGAACAGACTGTGCGACCTCGCTTCGACCGCCAGAACTAGCCATGGAAATCAGTCTCCTCTTGACGCTTGATCTGCGGGAACAAGCTGCTCTGCAAGCGGCGCTCGTAACTCATGGCGCGCCTGACGCCTTAGTGACGCTCGCCCTGACTGGTGCTTGCCGCATCTCGACGCTTGACGAGGCAAAGCAGCTGCGCAAATGGCTGGCGCAAGCCCGCAGCGCAACGGAAACCGATTTTGCGGCCTTGCATGTCATCGAGCGCTCACTGCTGAATTTTGGGATCTAAACAACCAGGCAAGTCACATTCAAAGCTTGACGATCGAATGAATCAAATCTCGCTGGCGTACGGGAGCAACTCGATCTCTTTTGCTTTTGATGGGCAGCGATTTCAGATCGTTTCTCGAGACGCTGTCTCTCAAGCTGCGATGACTGATGCAGAGATCGCCTCCGCCCTCGATTCACCAATTGCATCTCCTCCCGTTGAAGACCTGATCAGTGCAGGCGAGACGGTGCTGATTGTTGTTTCAGACGCCACACGAGCCACCGGAAGCGCGCAGTTGGTCAATATCCTTGTTCGACGTCTCATTCAATTCGGTACTTCCCCCAACCAGATCGCAATCATCTTCGCAACAGGTATTCATCGTCCCGTTACACAGCAGGAGAAGGTAGACCTTCTAACGCCATTCATCGTCCAGAGAATCCGCGTGCTCGAGCACAACGCGTCTGACGAAGCGGCAATGGTCGACCTCGGTGTAACGGAGTTCGGTACGCCGGTGATTGTTAATAAGATGCTGCGCGAATTTGATCACGTGATAATCCTCGGCGGCATTGCATTTCATTACTTCGCAGGCTTCACCGGAGGCAGGAAATCAATTTGCCCGGGTCTCGCGTCAACAAGAACAATCGAAGCTACACACATGCTGGCTCTGGATTTCGACAAAGGTGGGCGCCGGGCGGGCGTCGGCACAGGATTGTTGGATGGCAATGTGGTCCACGAGGAATGCGAACGGATCGCAGCGATGATTAAGCCCACAGCGGCGATCAATACTGTCGTGGATGAGCGCGGGAGACCCGTAAACATTTATTCAGGACATTGGCGAGAAGCACATCGCACGGCATGTCTCGAATACTTGTCGAGTCACTCGGTCGCGATTACCGAAAAGCGTGATCTGGTCATTGCCAGCTGCGGAGGCTATCCCTACGACATCAATTTGATTCAGGCACATAAGTCGCTCGACATGGCCTCGTACGCTTGCCGCGACGGTGGAGCAATCATACTTCTTGCAGAATGTCGAGACGGCCTTGGGCGCGATGACTTTCTGAAATGGTTTCAAGAGAGTGACTCGACGGAACTAGAAGCACGTTTGCGAAGCGGATATGAAGTCAATGGTCAGACTGCCTGGGCGCTGTTAACAAAAGCCGAGCGGTTCCGCATCATTCTGATTTCCGACCTCCCGCCTGATCATGTTCGCCTTATGCGAATGATCTCGTGCTCGTCTCTGGATGAAGCGTTGCGATTAACAAGTCAGAACAGCGATGGATTAATAATGCCCCGTGCCGCAGCCTGGCTTCCAATCATGAAACATTGATTGTGAGCGATAAGCGGACTAAGATGCGTTTCAAAGCTCCATGCAGTGAAGACTTGTTCTTAGGAGAACAAATTGTGAGACTTGGGATCTTCATGGCTTCAGCAGTGATTGGCTTGATGCCCGTGGCTGGCGCTAAAGCACAACAGGTCAGTTCGCCACCAGTCGAACCACCGGTTTCGCTAGGTCAACCTGCTGTTATGTTAGACGCAAACGGTCAACGAGCGGTTGAGGGTACTCTGAGGACCACATCACTTCACGGAGCTCCTGACACACCTGTCACGAACACGACAATCGTTTTGAGGAATGTTAGCCCGCATCTTTACGAGTTCGTTTCGGGCCACGCTTCTTTCTATGATTCGTCAGGCGTAAGGTGCGGTGAAGGGCTCTTCAAAGCATCTGCCTTGACTCCGAACGAGACGGCCGAAACAGATACGCCAGGTATTCGCATCACGTGCAACGCTGTTACATGGCGGATCACAGCCAGCAATCTTGTCCCGCAGAATCCGCAGGCAATTGGTGGCGCACTGGTCAGCCTTCCAGTGAATTTGGTAATAAGCGTCGATGGTGAAGAGCACCCCATTCAGTTGGGAAAGCCGTTTGTAGTAAATCTAGGCGACAAGAAACGAACAATTGTGGTGCGGTCAGCGCCATAGGGAAGGAAGCTTTATGGCAGAGGGTAAAGACAAGTGCGCGCATGGTCCATGCTCCTGTGCGCCGAAGACAGACAGCAAGTTCTGTTCTGAGTATTGCGAGGATGCCGAAGACGCGGGTGTTATTGAAGTAATGTGTGGCTGTGCGCACGCGCCGTGTCAGTCGTGATCTTTCGTTAAAACACCAGCCTGACCCTCCCCTGCGGTTCTCCGTGTGTTCCGGGATGCAATGATTTGCAAAGTCGCTAACAATGCTTCCTCTATTGATTGAGCTTCAGCGTCTCAAGCGGCTTGAGCGCACAGGCTGGGCGTTACGAGGAATGCCCGCCGGTACTGAATCCGTGGCATCGCACTCTTTTGGTGTTTCAATCACAGCAATGCTTTTATCCGATGAATTGGTAAATAGAGGCGCTGTCATTAACACGGAAGAAGTATTGCGAATGGCCCTCGTTCATGATTGGGCTGAGACGCGAGTCGGCGACATGCCGCGCACCGCTCTAAACTACTTCGGGTCTGACGCGAGAAAGAGCGCGGAGAAATCAGCTTTCGCTGAGATGACGCAAGGCCTCAGCAAAAAGGGGTTGTACGTAGAACTATTTGATCGATATGAAGAAAGGGAATCGTTCGAAGCGCGTCTTGTTAAAGCTGCGGACTTAATCGACCTTCTGATCCAGGTGTTGGCCCTCGAGCGAAGTGGCGCGCGCGGCCTTGACGAGTTTTGGGATGCAGCGCGAGATCCGTCGTTGAACCTCGAGAGTCCCGCGCGAGAATTGATTAATGAGATCATGAGTTCGTTAATGGAGGAGCGAAAAGTAATTCTCAATTCGTAGAGTCTGGTTCTTTGAATGATGATTGATGGCATGAAAGAGTGGATACGGGATCTTGTCAGCTCGTGGACGTGGCAGGGAGTACTGCTCACGGTCCTGATTTTTCTGGGAACGTTTGCACTTAGTTTGGCCATAGTCTCATTCATCCTGGTAAAGCTGCCGCCCGATTATTTCAAGAGCTCGGAAGACCATAGGATTCTTGAAGACAAGCCGAAGTGGGTACGCATAGCTGCCATTGCCGGCAAGAACTTGTTGGGATTAATCCTTGTTGTGGTGGGAGTGATTCTTTCAATTCCGGGAGTTCCAGGTCAGGGGATACTGACGATTCTGCTAGGCGTCATGCTGCTGGACTTTCCGGGTAAACATCGGTTGGAGCATAAGATTGTGAGCAAACCGAAGGTTAGAGAAGCGATTGACGGTTTGCGGCGCAAGTTTGGCAAGCCTCCGCTAGAGCTGGAATGAAAGTTCGGTTTCCTGAAGCATCGAATTCAATCTCCAACGCGTCACATAAAGGCTTTTAGAGAGGTCCCTATGATAGGGATCGTTGCGTTGACAATGAAAAATCCGTTTGTTAGGTTGAAACGTCCAGTTCGTCAAGCACTTAAGGCGTTATAATGATGTCGACTCGCTCCAAAAGGCCAGTACTTGATGTCCATTCTCCGCTACCGGCATAGATTCTTCTCCTCTCGCATTCTGTTTCTCCTGCTGCTCCTGTCGAGCATGATCTCAACAGCTGGTTGTTCTCTGTTCGGCACACACAAACGTGTTCAAGTGCCACAGCTGCTAACGCCTCTCGCAGATGGAGATAAGAACCAGCTGTTTCAGGAAGTAAACAAAGTGGCGGCCATTAAGTCGATTCATGGCAAAGTGGATTTGACTTTCGAAGATAATTCTTTTGCTGAGGCAGGTATCGCTGAGAAATACAAACGCGCAGATGCGACGATAACTCTTCAGCGACCGGGCGAAGTCTATCTAGTTATTCAAGTGCCATTCATCGCGAAAGATATCGCGCAAATGACCTCAGATGGCGAACACTTCCGCGTCGCAGTCCTTCAAGGCGAAGAGAAATTCAAGCGCTTCGTCAAAGGAACTAACAACGCGGTCTACAAACAACTGGACCTCAATGGAAGCGACAGTGCAGCGCAGAAGAAGGACAAGAAGAAAACGATGTCGGAGAAAGAGACTGTCAGCGCGCTCTCCAATCTTCGTCCGCAACACCTCACCGACGCCTTGATGATCCGGCCCGTCACAACCGGAGCTCCTGACATCAGCTACGCACAGAGCGAGTTCTACCAGGAGGAAACAGACACAAGAGCGCAGGCCAAAAAGGGAACTCGCGTTGTTCGCGGTTATTACCTCCTTGAAGAAATGTCACACAGCGGTGGTGATGCGAAGTTGTTGCGTCGTTTCTGGTTTGATCGTGTTGCTGGCATCCGGCTTGCTCGACTGCAAACGTTCGATGACAGTGGGCTCTTGCTCACTGATGTTTCGTACTTTGATAGTCAGCCATTCGGTGAAGGAGGAACGCAGCGTTTGCCGGCGAGAATTGAGATTACACGTCCTCATGATCGTTACAAGCTGGGCATCAGTTATCAGGCACCGGGCTCGGTGGTGATTGATCGCCAGTGGCCTCCGGAAGCATTCGTGCTCGAAAACAAATGGCAACTTCCGGAAGTTGATCTGGATGCTCGGCAAAAGACAAGTAATCGTTAGTCGTCATCTCACCCGACACGCCTGCTAGGTATCAAAGGCCGGATATATTAACATCTGCCGTTACAGTATCCCGGGCATCCGACTTCTACATTCACAGACGACCGGCAGCATAGAAAAAAGCACTTTGGGGACAGCGTGTGTAACCTGAGATACTGTTTTAAGCGATGAGGACAATCTTACAAGCCGAAGGACTCGAGAAGGTTTATCGTGTGGGAAAGGTTGATGTTCCCGCATTGCGAGGGGTGTCGCTGTCGGTTCAGGAAGGTGAGTTTGTGGCGATAATGGGCCCGTCAGGTTGTGGAAAATCAACGATGTTGCATCTGCTTGGCGGCCTTTTGACACCAACAAAAGGACGAATCGTCATAGACGGCGAAGACCTGACGGCGGCTTCGGACGCCAAGCGAACCGACATCCGCCGGCGAAAAATTGGCTTTGTCTTTCAAAGATTCAACCTATTTCCGACCTTAACTGCTGACGGAAATCTGCGCCTAGCGGAGCGAATTCATGGCAACGGCGGCGAAGATCCGGCTCGGCGCAAAGAAGTATTGCGCCTTCTCGGCTTGGAAGATAAACTTCATCATAAGCCGCTGGAACTATCCGGCGGGGAACAACAGCGTGTCGCCCTGGCACGAGCAGTGGTCACCAGACCTGCCATAGTCCTGGCAGATGAACCAACGGGTAATCTCGATTCAGAAAACTCCGCGATTGTGCTTAACATGTTTCAGGAGTTGAATTACCGGTTCAATCAAACCATCATCATGATCACCCACAACCCGGAAGCAGCCGCAATGTGTCGCCGAATCGTACAAATGAGAGATGGACACATCGTCGAGCCTTCGTCCGGAATTCGAATGTAGACAAATCGATCACAATCAAGTCTACGGCCACCGTTGGAACAAAATGTTATCTTTGGCCGTTGACTTGCAGAAGCAGAGAGTCGGGAAACCGCTTGTTTGAAGTTTTGAAGAAGATGTTTTTTTGGAACTACGCGCGTAACACGTGGCAGTGGGATGCGCTGTGTGTCCTTATTTTAATCTTCATCTTTTTGACGCCGAAGAGTTGGTTTACAAACAGCGAACGGCGATTGGTGGACGGGCATCAAAAGCCTACGATTTCAACGCTCCTCGTCAGCGCTGAAGTTATTGAAAATGAAAAAGATACGGTCAAATTGCAGGAGCGGGTCCGAGCCGTCACAGGCAGGTCGGATGCACAGGTAGTGGCGGTGCGCAAACAGATGGGAGCAGACGGCCGAGTCTTAGGTTACGAGGTTGACATACGCTGATCGTTCCCTATAATTGCTGGGTTTTTTGCGTGGCGGGGCCCGTGGAACTGAAGTAAGGAGATTTTATGAAGAGAGTTCTTCCCTCGATCTTGGGAATCATAATGTTAAGCACCTTAGCGGTGTTTCCTAACACCGCACGTGGACAGGGTGCTGGTTTGGTTAGTTCAGTGCTGAGCAGGATGGAACGCAATCGTCAAAGTCTGAAGTCTCTTCGCGCCACCATCAGCATGGAGAAGTACAATTCTCAATTACGTAATTCGGATAAATTCCAAGGTGTCATTCTTTATGCGCCGTCAGGTGCGCGCGAGGCTTCAGTAAAGATTGAATGGCGGAGTCCACAACACGAGATTCTCGCCGTCGCTGATGGAAAGTACACGCTCTTCAGGCCACGCCTGGGAATCGCCTACAAGGGCAGCTCGACGAATGCGAACATTCAAAAGAGCAGCGGCGGACTGATGACCATGGTTTACATGTCACGCACTGATCTCGAGAGCAGATTCAACCCAGTGCAAGATGTTCGCGAAGAAACATTGTGGGGTAATGTGAGCACAATCCACCTGACACTGACTCCAAAAGGTAATGCCAGTTTCAAGTACGCGGAGATTTGGGTTGACTCGAATGGCATGCCTGTACAGACAAAGGTTGTTGAGAAGAACGACGACTCGACAACCGTTCGGCTGAGTAGTCTCGAACGAAACATTCCGATCAACTCGAGCGATTTCAAGCTGAACCTGGACCCGGGTGTAAAGATCGTCAAGGGCTAAAGACCGGAATTCTTGGTTACGTTTCTAGGGGCTCTCGTCGTGATGGACCAGAGCCCCTTGCGTTTTAAGAGCAACTGCACATTGAGCAGTCTTGCGTTCTGTTTTGTCGTCGCATATTCTTGCGCCCAAACATTGAGCTGTTTAGACACTGATGAGAAAGAGCAAATTTCTCAAGCTAAAACTCCGCGAAGCCAGCTTTATCAGTAGAGCACTCTTATCAAGCCGGCACCCGGTGCTGGCCCATCTGATCCCGATGCGCAGATGTAATCTCGCATGCGGCTATTGCAACGAATACGATCACAATTCGAAACCGGTGCCGCTCGAAGTCGTAAAGCACCGCATCGATAAGCTCGCTGCGCTTGGTACATCAATCATAACGATCTCAGGTGGCGAGCCGATGATGCACCCTGAGCTCGATGACATTATTCAGCACATTCGAGCGCACGGGATGATTGCCGGACTTATTTCAAATGGTTACTACTTCACTCCTGAACGAATCAAACGTTTGAATAAGGCCGGGCTCGAGTATCTCCAGATCAGCATCGATAATGTCGAGCCGGACGAAGTCTCTCGAAAGAGTCTTCGCGTGCTGGACAAGAAACTCCGTTACCTGTCGGAGTTCGCAGACTTTCACGTCAACATCAACTCGGTAATCGGGGGTGGCATTAAGAATCCTGATGACGCTCTGGTTGTTGCACGACGAGCAGTGGAGCTCGGGTTTTCAACGACCGTCGGAGTGATTCACGATCACGACGGAACGTTAAAGCCGCTATCAGCAAACGAAAAGGCCATCTTCCAGCAGGTCAAAAAGCTCGGTAACAAAGATCACGCTCGACTTAATTGGTTTCAGGACAGCATAGCTGAAGGCAGACCTTACAACTGGCGTTGTCGCGCCGGGGCGCGCTATCTCTACGTTTGTGAAGACGGCCTCGTGCACTGGTGCTCGCAGCAGCGTGGGTATCCGGGAATTCCTCTGGACGAATACACCATGGAGGATTTCGAGCGCGAGTACAACACTGAGAAGTGGTGCGCTCCGACGTGCACTCTCCAGTGTGTTCATCAGGTAGGTATTCTCGACAACTGGCGAGATCCGCAAAAGAGTCCTGGCGAGATGGCGCGCGAGCGAGACAAAAAATCCGCAGTTGGCGAAATGTTGGGAGCCGACTAGGTTTCCTTCACCTGGCTATTTTCAATTTTTGAATCTCAACAACACGCTGTCGACTTGTCGCACAACGATCCTCGATCGGCTGCTTCGTGCAACTTTCACTCTGAAGAAACCTCTGGTATTCCGCTAATGCCTCACTTTGCCGGTTGAGAAGATCCAACAACGCCGCGATACTAAACGGAAGCGTTGGGTCAGGCTCGCCTCCTTTCTCTGCAAGACGGAATTCTGACAGAGCTCCATTCAAATCTCCGGCGTCGTTCAGCTGGATTCCAAGCAACTTGCGAGTGTGCGGGTTATCTTCGAGTTGCAAGGCCTTTCTGTATTGCTCGACTGCCTTAGCAGTGTTTCCAGCAACTCTTGCTTGAGTAGCACGTGCCAGGTACGTATCAACATTTCTGCGCTCTCGGTATTGCGCAGCGGCGAGGATGGTCAACACGAAGAAAAGATAGAGCGCGGGCAGCAAGAACCTCGCTGGAAGAGTCCTTGCTGCGTCGTCATTCACTTGCGTGTGCCGATTAATCCTGACGAACAGATAAAGAGGAAATACGACAAGCGGAAAAAACAGTGAAGCGAGTGCCCAGGCAAGAGACGAGTGCAGGCGAAAACCGTTTCGACGCGCGTTAAAGAGAATCCAGGTAGACAGGAAAGCCGAAACAACGAGAAACACCGGACGGACGAGATCGAAAAACTCTCCCGCTGACATTTTCAGATCTCTTTTCGAGCTCGTTTTGAATCGTCAACAGTGAAGAGGGTCACTGAACTCGACAAGCCAAGTCCCGACAAGCGTCCTGCCATAATCACTATCATTTCGCCTTTTGATACGAGACCCGCGAGCAGCAATGTCTTTTCGCCAAGCTCGAGCATCTCTTCAGTTGATTCCGCCGGCTCACTTATCAACGCTTCGACACCCCAGATCAGAGCCAGCTCGTTTTGCACGTCCTGTGAATGAGTTAGCGCAACGATCTTCTGCGGTGGACGTAAAGGCGATAGCCTGCGCGCCATCAATCCTGATTCTGTGAACACGACTATGACTCGAGTCCCCATCTCGTCCGCAGCGAACATTGCCGCCTCACAGAGCGCACGACTGACCCTCCCTGTCTGCCTGCTGCCTAATCTGCCTACGCCTTGATCCGTGTTTCGTCCGGACTCGGCCGATTCGATGATTCTCGCCATCGTGCCCACAGCTGCAACCGGATAGAGTCCTGCTGCGGTTTCGTTGGAAAGCATTAGACAGTCGGTACCATCCCAAACGGCATTCGCAACGTCGGAAGCTTCCGCTCGCGTTGGTCTGGGATTGGAAACCATCGACTGCAACATCTGCGTCGCCGTGATAACCATCTTCCCAGCGAGAATAGACTGTTCGATGATTCGTTTTTGATAAACGGGAACAAGTTCGACACTCGTTTCCACGCCGAGATCACCGCGTGCGACCATAATCGCGTCAGCCGCACCAATGATTTCGTCGAGGTGATCTATAGCTTCGGCCTTTTCGATTTTTGCGACTAACGGTGCTCGCCCTCCCGCCTCGGCGATCATGTTCTTCGCGCGAATGCAATCTTCAGCTCGACGTACAAATGAGAGCGCGATGTAATCGGCCTTCTGCTGAACTGCCCATTTGAGATCGACCAGATCCTTGTCGGTTAGCGAGTCGATTGGAAGTGAGATACCAGGCAGGTTAATACCTTTTCGCTCGCCCAGCATTCCACCATTGATCACGCGACACACAACATCCGTGTTTGTGGTCTTTTCGACCATTACAGCAATCGCGCCGTCGTCAAGCAGTAACCGCGCACCCACAGGGACCACTCGCGCCAAGTCCGCATAGTTTGTCGAAACGATTTCCTTGTTGCCCGGAACTTGCCGCGTCGTTAGCGTAAACAAGTCACCTGCTTCAAGTTTGACAGGCTCACGGTTTATCAATTCTCCCGTTCTTATTTTCGGTCCGGAAAGATCCACCAACACTGCGAGCGGTCGTCCCAATCGCGTAGCGGCAGCGCGTGCCATCTGAATGTCCGCGGCCTTTTCCTCGTGGGTGCCATGGGACATGTTAATACGGACGCCATCAGCACCGGCCTCGAGCAGCTGTTCAATGACTGCTGGTTCACGTGAAGCTGGTCCAAGCGTGACCAGGATTTTTGCTCTTTTCAACTACCCACCTCGCTGATAATCCAGTTAGCCGTCCTTTAACTTTCCGCTGCGGGGCTCATGAGCTCAAGCCCGTCTGTCATCAACTCAGATTCTTTTTTGAGTTGCTTTCTTCTCTTTCCTCTCATTTTGCCGTTAACCGTCATCACGATCGCCGTAGCCATGTAAATTGGCCCGGCCAACACGGAAAGGCGGCCGCCAAAAAGTGCGAAGCCGATGGAAGTAAGCGCGATCGCGCAATTGAGCGCGCATTCGCGGATACTACTGCACGTGTCAAAGACCTCTAGTTTATCTAACTGCAACTCGTCCCTTTTTCGATATGCGTGCGAGTAAAGCAGCACGAAAACTCCAAACACAGCCAGGTACCCGACTCCAAAGATCACCATAAGTGTAGCCATCTCCTGGGGTGTCTCGATCATCGCCTCGACATTCCCGTTTGGCAGTCGTACTTCGCCGTGGCCGCCGGTGAGCTTGTCGATGAGAAACGTAAAAAGAAATTTCAGGGGATAGACGTAGAAGAGGACTACAAACAGGAGCGCCGCGTTCAAGATAACGGTCGGCAGGTCACGAAGACCATACTGCCTGAAGAACTTGTACTGGGTATACCAAACGAGGAAGAGGAGGCTAAAGCTGATCGCGAACGCTCCAAAGCCATGCATCGCAGCAACGAGCTCGGTAAACGTCTTTGGCACCTCAAGCGAAATGACAAGGAGTGTTACAGCGAATGCGAATACGCCATCGCTCAAGCCTTCAATTCGCGATGGCTCATGACCGCGCCAGCGAAATCCCTTGCTCGCGCCGACCTGTCTCTCAACGAGTTTTTGTCGAATCATACGCGACTCCGATCATCTTTCGTCCGCAACGATCTGCGCCGTTTGCATTCTATTTCGAAGGTGATTCCAGAGCTGAACGGATTAATGCATCCAGTTCCTCTGCCATTGTGGCGCTGTAGCCTATGTAGCGTTTGATAAGCTGTCCTTTTCCGTCAAACACGAACGTTTGCGGAATTGCATCAACGTCTGACATCAGAAAATCTGTTAACGACTGATCCGGAACTCCGAGCGGATAATGAATATTGAACTCTCGAGCGAATGCCGGCACGGCCTGAAGATCGTCCGGGCCGCCGACATTTAGTCCAACGACTGCAAGTCCACGTGGTCCATACTTCTTCTCCAAAGCAATCAAGTGCGGGATGCTGTCCCGGCAGGGCATGCACCACGTAGCATAAAAGTCGAGCAACAAAACCTTGTCCTGGTAGTTGCTTATGGTTGGGTGTGCTCCGTCAGGCAGCACCCATCCCATCTGGCCCAATACCGCACCGTTCGAAGGAGGCATCGGCAGACTGGTTTTGGGAGCACCCGATATAACTGGCGAGGGTTCGTTTTCATTCGAGGACTTTGGAGCGCACGCTGCGCTAACCAGGCATAGGCCCAGGACGATAAACAGAACTGTTTGTCTCAATCGAGGTCCAACTCCTCACGTCTCATTGTCGGACTCCTCACTCAACGGATAGGTCTCGGTCGACTTATCCGGCGCACGCTGGTCCGGGACGCGATACTCCCCATTAACCCAGCGTCCAAAATCGACGAGTTTGCACCGTTCAGAGCAGAAGGGACGAAATGGATTATCTTTCCAATTGGTGGGTTTTCCGCAAGTTGGACACTTCATTGAACGGGCGATACTTCACGCCTGCTGCGTTCAGTTCGCCAACCTGAGGGCCGGCTCGAGCGTGGCTGGGCGTTTGATCAGGATGCGTCGGTTTACGAAATCAATCGTACCTTCGCGGCGCATGGCGTTCAAGCGAACGGTTACGCTTTCCCTGGTAGAGCCTACAATCGAGGCAATCTCCCTGTGAGGCAGGGGAATATCAATCAGTACACCCTCGGGTTCCGGCACGCCGTAGCGGTTCGAAAAATCCGCAAGGAGTCGGTCCAGTCGGGCGGGAATGGCGTTGAGAGCAAAGTCGGCAAGCCGCCGCTCGGCATGTTCCAGTCGTTGACCGATAAGGCGGAAAGTGTAATCATGGAGGGCGTTGTCCTCAGCCATCCCCTCTTTGAAATCCGCTGCGGGAATTCGTAAAAGCCTCGAATTTTCGTAGGCAATTGCCGAATTCTCACGTTGCCCCGCAGACGAATAAAGCGCTGATTCCCCGCACAAGGAGCCTTCGGGCAAAATGTCGATCACCGCTTCCCGACCGGTTTCGGGATCGATGCGGCAGAGCTTTATTCGGCCTCTGACGATTGCATATAAACAGTCGGCAGGCTCGCCTGCTCGATAAACAAAACGGCGTCGGCGCGCATCAAGCACTATGGAGTTGTGAGCCAGACTTGTTAGTACCGTATCGCTTAGTGAGGGACCAAACTCCAATCGCCTCAGAATTTCAAGGCGATCTTGGACAGTGAGGTCACGGGCACGCTTAAGGTGCATACTTTTCATGGGACTGCTCTCCAGAATTGGACGAAGAGTTCTCAGTGGGACCATCCCCGTCGGTCACGGGCTGACCGCACTGGTCCAATCGCGGGAATTTACTCGAAAATGTAAGGTAACCCTGGTGAAATATTCCCGAGGTCGATGAACTCTTTTCAGCTATTGCTTGTAATCGGTTGCTTTAGTGGCGAGTACCTGGACGCGAAACGCACAATGACTGAATGACGGCACTTTAGCACGAACTTTCCAAGGCACGCAAGAAGTAAGTAACGCATCTAACAGTTCAATTTATGGTAGGAAAATTCAACGTATTGGTCGTCGACGACGACCCGGACAAAGCGCACTTGCTCGAGTTTGCTTTACAAATGGCAGGCTACGATGTGAAGCTCGCTAGCGACGGCGAACAAGGGTGGGCAGCGATACTGTCTTATCAGCCGGATCTTGTTATCGCCGACGTGATGATGCCTCATGTCGACGGCTTCGAGTTGGCTCGACGTATAAGGAGCAACCCGAAAACTCGATTCATCCCAGTTATCCTTCAGACGGCTGGTCGTCACAAAGCAGAGGATTTGAGGCGCGGTTCCGAAGTCGGCGCTCTAGGATACATAACTGACCCGACCGACATCGACCTGTTGTTAGCGCGCGCTCGCACGCTGCTCGATTTCAAGTCCTATCTCGACTCATGCGAGGAAGCTGCTTTCACGGACCACTTGACCGGACTCGCAAACCGGAGACGTTTTGAACGACAGCTCGTGCGCGAAGTGGCTCGTACTCTTCGTTATGCTCATCCTTTCAGCCTGCTGATGATAGACATCGATCATTTCAAACAGGTCAACGATACGCACGGACACGAAGCTGGCGATGAGGCACTGATCAGACTGGGCAGAACGCTTCAGGAGGGAACACGCGGGATCGACCTTGCAGCACGAGTCGGTGGTGAAGAGTTCGCGATCATACTAACCGAGACTGAGTATCACGGCGGCATGGAAGTCGCCGAACGCCTGAGGCTGGCTATCAAAGCGGCTGAAATTCCGGTAGTTGGTCACATCACCGCCAGCTTTGGTGTTGCGGATTGCCCGTCCGGGGGGCAAACTTCTCGTGAGCTTTTGGCGGCGGCCGATTCCGCCCTCTACGAGGCGAAACGACTGGGCCGCGACAGGGTCTTTGGAATCCATATGTCCGCGAACTCATCTGTCGCCGGTAGCGTACAGAGTTGAGGGACTTTGATGGCAGGGGTCCAGAAATGGCTGATTATCGAGACAAGTTTGAAGAGTGGCAGCAGTCGGCTCGGCGCAAAGCCAAAGAGCTCGACGACAGATTCGCGATCTCGGACTTCGTAGAGCATGGTGCTCGGGCTGCCGGCGAGGTAGCCAAACGCGGCGCGGAAACGTTTGCCAATGGCGCTGAACGCTTGCGAGCCGAGGCAGAACGCCTAGCCGATGATCCGAATGTAAACCAGACCGCGAAGCGTGCTGCGAATGAAGCTATGCGAGGTGCGAAGAAAGCCGGTGAAGCATTTCGAGATGTTGCTGGTGGTGCGGGTAAGAAAGCGGAAGAGGTGTTTGATGAAGCAAAAGGTTATTACCAGCGAGCCTCCCAGTTTTACAGCACGGGAGCAAAGCTAACTCGCGCGTCAACAGCTGCGACTGCGGGTGTGCTTAAAGCTCGCGAGTGGATCAAAGAGAACCCGGGCAAAGCTGCGATGGTTTCCTTTTCGCTGGTTCTCGGTGTCCGAATGGGAGCTGCATTTCCCGGACTTGATGCAGTTCTTCTTGGATCACATCCGCACTGGTTAACTCACTCGGCGCTGCCGGTGTATGGGCTGCGCAAAGCAAGCGAGAAGTTCGATAAGTACTTACGCCAGCAGGAAGAGCTAATTGCTAAAGGCGAGCTCTCGGAAGCTGCTCAGAAGCGAGCAGAGTTTGAAAGGAACATCACGAAGTACGTTGGCGCGCCGCTTCTAGGTGCGTTCAGCTGTGCCGCAGGCGCAGCAATGTGGGCGCAGATTCTTCAACCCGGTCCGATTGTTGGTGCCCCGATCAGCTGGCTGTTGGGTGGTAATCCGTTTCTGGATGGCGTGTGGCTATTTGCAAACGGAGTTATTTGCTTCCATCAGGGCTACAAGTTCTTCATGATTGCGCTCGGGGATCAGAACGAAGTTGCTCGCGTCGTTCGAGAGATCAAAGGTTTGCTACCCGCCGCGAGCACTGTGTAGGTTCTTAGCCGCGGATTAACGCGGATCCAACACTCACATAAGCGTAAACGGAAACGGCCAGAAGCAAAGCGCAAAAACGACCAGTGTGATGATGGCCATGATTACCCGCTGTGTGCCGAGCGGTTCCATCACTGACGGTTCTGGATGACGCACGCGCAGCATTATTGCGAGTAGAACGCAAAACACAAACCCGCTTGGACTACCGTGTAAGTAGAATCCCAACACCGCCAGCACCACCATAGAAACAAACGCTAACCTTCCGATCAGTTTGTGTGCTCGAGCGCCAAAGACGGCGAACGTACCGTGACCTCCATCCAATTGCCCCACCGGCATCAGATTCAAGCTGGTAACCAGAAGGCCAATCCACGAAGCCATGTAATAAGGATTCGGGAGCGCCAAAGGATCGAGATAGATCCCAAGTAGCTTTGCTATCAGTCGAAACAATGGCGGGTCATTGAAGATGATCCCCGCGCCGGGAGTGGAAAGCGCGGGCTGACTGTGCAGTATGCCAACGACTGCCACCGGCACAGCAACCACGAAACCCGCTAGTGGTCCTGCCAAGCCAATATCAAATAAAGCGCGTCGAGAAGGTATGGCGGATCGAATCTTGATAAATGCTCCAAACGTTCCAGCCAAAAACAATGGCGGCGCCGGAATAAAAAACGGCAACGTGGCGCTGACACCGTACCGGCGACAAGCGAGGTAATGACCCATCTCATGTGCGGTGAGAATAGCTAATAGCGCGGCTGAAAACGTCAGACCGTCAGCGAAGAGGCTATGGTGCGACAGAGCGAACCTCAGCACCTCAACGACCGCGCCCAAATAGAGTCGCGGCACGTAAAGCAGATAATCCAATGGGGTTCTTAGCGACGGATCAGGTGAAGGAAGCTCCGGCGCTGTGATGAACATTCCGGCGAGCGTCGTAGTAACGATTGTGAGCAGGAACAGCGAGCCATGCAGCAGCCACTCGCGCGGAGTTACCGAATCCAATGATCGCGAAGCCGGTTCTCGCGGGACGACCAGGTTTGGGATGGTATCAATCGATTCAGACATGCCGGTCTATTAGACATCAAAGGCTAGAGTCGGAGATCGCTGCTCCTGTCTCTAGCCTGATAAAATCCCGTTTGATTATAGCCCTAGAACCCCTCGTCGTGGGAATCGTCGTCATCGTCATCGATGATCTCGCCGTCTTCGTGCGGCTGCAGTTCTTTGCCGGGCTTGAACCGAATGGTTTTGCCCGAGGGGATCGCGACTTCTTCACCCGTTCTCGGATTCCTGCCGACACCGCGCTTACGAGGCTTAACTACAAACACTCCGAAACCGCGCAGCTCGATGCGCTCGCCCCTGGTTAGCGCTTCTTTCATCGACTGGAAAAGTGCATCAACCGCTTGCTCCGCTTTCATCTTGGGAACGCCTGTCTTTTCGGCGACACGGTTGATGATGTCTAATTTAATCACGGCGTCAGCCTCCCTTTGGTCCGCTAACGGAACCTTGTTGTAAGGCTAATCTTCAGAGGGGCAAATCATAGAGAGCGAAAGTCAGAACTGTCAAGGATTTGGCAAAGCTTCGGATAATGCTATTAGTGCATCAAATAACGTGTTTGACAAGCATCGGGGCTGAAAGTTAACCTCAGTTTTGCTGCTCGCTTGCGGCATTCTGATTGGCTGACTTAATCGGATTCTGAGAAATATGTTGGGTATTAGAACCCGCCGTCCTCCGCCCTTCGGGGGCGTCCACATCGACGACGACAAAGACATCCAGGAGATTCGGCCTGACGAAGAGGCCCACGGACATCTCTGGTCCGAGGCGCGACTGCTCATCCGGGATCTTGTTTTCGCGTTGATGATTGCAGCGCTGGTTGTCGTCTTCATAGTTCAACCGGTAAAGGTGGAAGGGACCTCGATGCTGCCGCGCTTGCACGATGGCGAGCGTATCTTCGTCAACAAGCTGATTTATTACGACGAATACCGGTGGGCGCCGAAAATTGACCGCGGGGACATCGTAGTATTCTGGTTCCCTGAAGATCCGTCGAAGAGTTACATCAAAAGAGTAATCGGTCTTCCAGGTGATACCATCGAGGTTCACGAAGGCCTCGTTCGAGTAAATGGCCGCGACCTCGATGAGAGGTATATTGACCCGCGCTTCAACCTGTCCCATCGAAGTCAGCCACCCGTTTACGTCCGTCCTAATTATTACTTTGTGATGGGAGACAATCGCGATAATTCAAGCGACTCGCGTATCTGGGGTCTGGTACCCAAGAAATACATCTATGGGAAAGCGTTGTTTCGCTACTGGCCGATTGGCGAGGCGAGCGTGATTCATCACGAAACCGTCGTACCACTTCCGGGCCCGCCGCAATACAGTGAACCGGAACCGAATGAGATTCCCACACCTGGCTTCGATCAGTAGTCAAGATGGCTAACTGGCTGCGACTCATCTTGATGCTCTTCTACGCTCCTGTTCGCGGGATGCGGGAAGTTCGAGATCGAGGATCGTTGGCTCCGGATGCGCTGCTAGCGTTAATTGCCACAACGGCTCTGTTTCTGGTGGTCAGCTGGTTGTACCCGAGCCCTCTGTTCAGCCTAGGCGGCGGTCGTTCAGTCCTGGCCATCGTTTTCCAGGCCGCAGGTTCACTCGTTTTCATAGCTCTGGTCCTATCACCGCTCGTGCTCTTTGTCGGAAACCTCTTTGAGAGACGCGCGAGTTATCGTCTGGTTCTGCAACAAGAATACTCAGGGCTAACATCAACTTTCTTCTACACGTTCACCCTTGCCAACCTGGTGACGATTTTGATTGCCGTGGGTGGGAAGCTTACCGGGGTCACTGCGACGTTCGCCCGTCGCATGCTTGATACTTACCTTCAGCAGCGAGCACAACTTCCACCGGACGCTGCTGGTTCCGTCGATCCGCGACTACTTAATCCCGAAGCCCTCTCATTCGGCATCCTGGTTACTCTTTTGCTGTTCGTGTTTGGAATCTTGAGCATCGTAGCCATAAGGGTAGTCCTTCGATTCTCAGCGTGGCGATCGATTCTGGTGATGGTGTTGAGCAGCGTCATAATGCTGCCCGCGTCGGTATTCCTCATGCCGATCTTTTCGTTGATTCTCGGTTCGCCGTTTCTATTGCTGATGGTGTTTCTGGTACTGCGGGGTTATTTCAGTGATGTGATGCGGAACCAGCGTGCGCGGGAATCCTTCCGGCAGAACATGGAAGCTGCCACGCTGAATCCTGCTGACGCTTCGGCGCACTACAATCTGGGATTGATTCATCAACAGCGGGGAGAGCTCGACGCAGCTCGCGAGAGATTCGAGCGCGCGGTGCAGATTGATGAAGACGAGATTGATGCCCATTATCAACTGGGGCGGATTGCACGCTCACAAAAACGTTTGGGAGATGCAGTCAAACACTTTGAGCAGGTAGTCGCGCGTAATCAGGCCCACGCGCAGTACGAAGTTTGGCGTGAAGTCGGTTCAACATACCTGGCCGCCAATCAGTTCGAAGATGCGCGAATGGCGCTGGACCAGTTTCTCGAGCATCGGCCGTCGGATCCGGAAGGGCTTTATCTTCTCGGGAGGGCGCATGCCGGCTTGGGACATCAGCGCGAAGCGGAAAGTCTCATGGAGAAGTGTATCGAGGCGGTTAAAACTTCTCCGGCATACAAGTATCGCGCAAGCAAGCGTTGGCTGAACGAAGCACAGCAGTTTCTCAGGTCGCAGGTGTAGTGCGAACTTGCCTGCGCATTAACAAAGAATTGTGCCGCGGATTAACGCGGATCGGAATAGACAGCAAGCGCGATCTCAGCTACTTGACCTTTGAATCCGCGTTGATCCGCGGCAAAAACTTTCCGAATCTATGATCCAAAGTTCCAAACCAGCTCTCCTCGCTCTCGAGGATGGGCTTTCATTTCGTGGACGCTCCTGGGCAGCGGAGGGTGAAGCCTGCGGAGAAATGGTCTTCAACACCTCGATGACCGGCTATCAGGAGGTGCTCACCGATCCTTCTTACGCGGGTCAGATCGTCTGCATGACGTATCCATTGATTGGCAATTACGGCGTGAACACTGCCGATGAAGAATCTTCACGACCGTGGGTTGAAGGTTTTGTCGTTCGTGAATTCAGCCGCGTGGCTTCTAACTGGCGCGCCCAGGAAAGTCTCGACTCCTATCTCAAAAGATGGAACATCGTTGCCATTGAAGGCATCGATACTAGAGCACTCGTTCGTCACATCCGCGATAAAGGAGCAATGCGCGCATGCTTGTCGACTATGGATCTGGACGAAGCAAGTGTGATCGCGAAAGCGAAGGCTTCGCCGCCGATGGAGAACCGTGAACTCGCAAGCGTAGTTACAACAAGAGCGCAGTATGAAGTACCAGCAGCGGGTGAGGAACGATTTCACGTTGTCTGTTACGACTTTGGAGTGAAGCGTAATTCGTTGCGCGAGCTGTCTCAACTGGGCTGCCGCATTACTGTTGTTCCTTCATCAACACCAGCTGCCGAAGTGCTCGCGATGAAGCCTGATGGCATATTCCTCTCGAACGGTCCTGGTGATCCCGCATCGATGGATCGTGAAGTTGAGGAGATACGTCGAACGCTCGAGGCCCGCATACCGACCTTCGGTATCTGTTTTGGTCATCAGCTTCTGGGAAGAGCTTTTGGAGGATCAACCTTCAAGCTTGTATTCGGCCATCGTGGTGGGAATCAGCCGGTTAAAGAGGTAGAGGGTACGGGAGTAGAAATCACTTCCCACAATCACGGCTTCGCCGTGCGGGCCGAATCTCTTCCTCCTGACGTCGAAGTCACTCACATAAACCTCAACGATAAGTGTGTTGAAGGCATGAGGCATCGCCAGCTTCCAATCTTCTCAGTGCAGTACCATCCGGAAGCAGCACCCGGACCTCACGATGCCGAGCATCACTTTCAACGATTCATCGAATTGATGGAGCGAGCTTAGTCTTTGATCGGTAGTTTCAGTTCGCCGGTCGTGAGGTCAGGTCTCGCACGAGCCATGTCCTGTGGGGTCGTCTCTGCGCTCGGATGGGTCGGCATTAAATCTTCCGTCGCAATAAATGCCTCGATATCCGGCGACTCGGCTGAGTTCGGCTCAAGCAAATCTGCAAACCCCTCGCTGCCTCGATGTTCGAGCCAATGCCGGTAACTCACCGTAAGTATTGCTACGACCGGTATCGCCAGGAAGACGCCGGTTACTCCTCCGAGTTCTGCGCCTGAGAGTATCGCGATAATCACAGCCAGTGGATGTAGATGAATGCCTTGTCCGATAAGTCTTGGGTAGACGAAGTAATCCTGGATCACTCGCAGGATTCCCAGGAACACCAGCGTCCCGAGGCTCGACCAGATTCCGCCGTGTAACGCAGCCAGGAGCGCTGACGTGATGGCTATCAACAGTGGTCCAATCAGTGGGATGAACTCAAATACGCCGGCCAGCACTCCCATCACAAGCGGTCCGGGAATGCCGAGAATCGTAAAGCCGATTGTACAGACCACAGCGATGAACAAACATGCTGTCAGCTGCGCGCGCATGTAAGCTGCTAAAGTGCTGTTGATGTCCTGAAAGAACTCGTCGCCTCGCCAACGCCAACGACCACGAGGAAGCATTTGCAATGCTGAGCGACGAAAACTTTCGACGTCCTTTAGCAGAAAAAAACTGAGTATCGGAATCAGAATCAACCACGGCAGATAGATCAGCCAACCTAATATGGCGGCTATTACTACACTGGCCGTATCACTGACTTTGCCCACGGCGCTATGGCCTGCTTCGTTGAGGGCGTCGACAAACGGTCCGGGCATGCGGTGCAGGCGAAAGTACTCACTGAGGCTTTGGGCTTTTGCTCCCAATATTCGCCAGTAAATGCGCGATTGGTCCGCGAACTCAGGAAATTGGTTTCCAACACGCGGGACGACAAGGTAGAGTCCGCCAACGATTGCCAGCAGGATAATCACGTACGCTAGCGCAATCGCCATAACTCGCGGGATTTCGATGACCCGTTTTCCGATCCGTACTCTACGATGGAGAAACTCTACAAGCGGATAAACCAGGTAGGCGAAGAAGATTGAGAGGATGAGTAGAAGGATTACGCCAGAGAGCTTGGCGATCATCCAAAGTACTAATGCAACGAGCAGAACAACGAGTATGACGCGCAAGATTACACGCGTCGGTGGTCCAACTACCTCAGCTGCAGCCCTAGCTCCGGCCCTTGCTGCGTCTTTAGTCTCTTCTATACTCACAGCCGTGAGTGCAATCGCTCGATAACTCCGGTGACGGCCTTCTTGTCCATCGGTGAGAGATCGCAAAACCGGACTCCAATTGAGTCCTGCCTCGCATGCACGACCTCTCCATGCAACGTCAATGCGTCATCGCGGTCAATCAGTAGCAACCCGAGCTGATCTCCTACATGCACCTCCTGCCATGCTGGAAGATTTGTAACACGAAGTCCTCCGAGACTTATGTCCTCAGGCTCACCAATCCCGAGAGATTTCTTCAAGCTTTCGTTTTCGATTGCCAGCGTAATATGTGACGTCACGAAATACCTCGGATACGCCCTCCTCTCATGCGTAGGCATCTCCGTCTGTCCGGGGGCGGTCATAACTTCCCTATTAGTGTGCGAGATCTTCCTGTTCGTCCCCTTCTTCCGCTTTGTCAGATTCCGCCGCGGGAGGTGTGGCAACTCGCGGCGCGGCTGGCTCCCAGATCAACCCTTTCCATTCGTCTGTCTCGCCCAAGAGCTGAAGCGCAGCTAGCGGGTGACCGGGATTTCTTTCAATCCGCAGGACCTCAGCAACGACTTGTAACTTTTCACCAGTCTCTCCCTGCACTTCGAGACGAACTCGGCTGCCGACTTCCGGCAGACGCCTTGGCAAATGCACAAGTGTTCCCTCGGGACCAACATTTTCAGTCGTTCCCTCGGCCACGATATGGGTGCCTTCGGAATCATCCCATTCTGCACGCACCTCAAGCGTAACGAGGTAACGTGGACCAGTACGATGTTCGGGTTCGTATTGATGCAGCATAGCCTGAGCTCCCAGATAAGGCAGTCCAAACTCAACGCGGAGAAGTTTATAACGCTTTTAGTGAAACTGAATAGGCTGACGCGCAAATTAGGAGACGAACACGTCTATTCTTCCTCGGATCGAAGCTTCTCGAGAACTGAAAAATCCTCGAGCGTGGTGACGTCTCCGGCAACCGAGCCACTCGTCGCAATCTCACGTAAAAGCCGCCGCATGATCTTTCCAGAGCGAGTCTTTGGCAACATGTCGGCGAACCGCAAATCATCGGGTCGCGCGAGTGCTCCGATCTCCTTTGTCACGTGCGCCCGCAGCTCCTCCTTCAGCTGCGGTGAAGGCTCGTGCGAACTCTCAAGTGTTACAAATGCGACGATTGCTGACCCTTTCAAGTCATCAGGACGCCCCACTACCGCGGCTTCAGCCACAGCCTCATGTGACACAAGCGCGCTCTCAACCTCAGCGGTACCGAGCCGGTGTCCGCTGACGTTGATAACGTCATCAATGCGGCCCATGATCCAGAAATATCCGTCCTGATCGCGTCGCGCTCCATCGCCGGCGAAGTAGATGCCGTCGATCTGCGACCAGTATTGCTGCTTATACCGCTCATCATCTCCCCATATTGTTCGTAACATCGAAGGCCACGGCCTTTTTATCACCAGGTAACCACCTTCATTGTCGCGGACGGGTTGACCATTACGAGCAACGACATCCGCTTCGATTCCCGGAAACGGTTTGGTAGCTGAGCCGGGCTTCGTCGGAGACGCTCCCGGCAGCGGCGAAATCATTATGGCGCCCGTTTCGGTTTGCCACCACGTATCGACTATCGGGCAGCGACCTTTGCCGATGATCTCGCGATACCAAATCCACGCCTCAGGATTAATTGGCTCGCCTACAGTCCCCAATAGTCGCAAGCTCGAGAGGTCGTGCTTGAGCGGCCAGTGTTCGCCCCACTTGATGAATGCGCGTATTGCAGTGGGCGCCGTATAGAAGATATTCACACGATGACGTTCGATGATCTCCCAAAAACGATCCGGCTCTGGGTAGTTCGGAGCGCCTTCGTACATCAAAACCGTAGCGCCATTTGAAAGTGGTCCATAGACAACATAACTATGTCCTGTCACCCAGCCAATATCAGCGGTACACCAGTAGAGGTCATTGTCTTTGAGATCAAAGATCCATTTAGTCGTGAGGTGCACCTGCAGAAGATAGCCGGCAGTTGTATGCAAGATGCCTTTCGGTTTACCGGTGGTCCCGGAAGTGTAGAGGATGTACAACGGATGTTCGCTCTCCAACTCTTCGGCGGGACAGTTTGCGTCAACCGTCTCAATTAGTTGATGCCACCAGAAGTCCCTTCCTGGTTCCATGTGGATTGGAGTACCGGTGCGCCGGACCACAACGCATGTCTTAACTGATGGCGTGTGCTTGAGTGTTTCGTCAACAGCAGCTTTTAGCTTTACTTCGTTACCGCGACGCCATCCTCCGTCGGCGGTGACCACTATTTTGCACTCTGCGTCATTGATGCGATCAACCAGCGCGCTGCTCGAGAATCCGCCGAAAATTACAGAATGCGTCGCACCAATCCGAGCGCAGGCAAGCATCGCTATAGCGAGTTCTGGAATCAGCGGCAGGTAAAGCGCGACGCGATCACCTTTTTTTATTCCATGACGCTTGAGCACGTTGGCAAAGCGGCTAACTTCCGAATGAAGTTGCTGGTAAGTAAGTGTGCGTTGCTCACCAGGCTCACCTTCCCAGATTAGCGCTGCCTTGTTTCTTCGCCATGTAGTGAGGTGACGGTCGAGGCAGTTATACGAGAGATTAGTTGTGCCACCAACGAACCATTTTGCATGTGGAGGATTCCACTCGAGTACTTTGTCCCACTTTTTAAACCAGTGAAGCTCTTCGGCCATGCGTGACCAAAACCCTTCCGGGTTCGAGGATGCTTCGGCCCGCAGCGCTTCTAATTCGGCCATCGACTTGATGTAGGCATCTTTGGCGAAATCGGCCGGTGGTTCAAACACTCTCTCTTCATTCAGAATGGAATCAATGTTCGAAGTCGATGTGGACATAGAACGTATTTCGTCTCCAGTAGTCTCGTGTGTTTCGAAGTACGCTGTGTATCACAGAACCGCTTAGCCGACAAAGTCGGGAGAGCGTTAATCCACGGGTCATTTCGTCTTGCTGAAAACAAGGCTAGGGCGTATTTTGACTGGCACATGAGCATCGAAACATGTTCCCAGTGCGGGGCTCAATTGCTGCCCGACGTCAACTTCTGCAGGCAATGCGGACTGCCAACGCGTCAATCGATGTCGGAACGGACAACCGCTATTCTGAATGAAACACCTGAATCGTCAACGCGCCGGCTGGAAAGTCGAGCAACCAGCCCGTCGCCCGAGTTTCAAGCCGGTTCAGGTCAACAGTTCTCCGTCTCACGGAAGAGGCGATGGGCTCCGGTGATCCTGATTGGCGTGGTGGTTCTAATCGCAATGGGGACGTTAGCCTGGGCTGCCTTCGTTCGTCACAGGAATGAAGTTGCACCTGCTGATCCGTGGCTCTATCCAGGTTCCCAAACGGTTGTCGATACTACAACTCCCGACGGCCGCGCAATACATTTACGGTCAACGGATCCGTTAGAGAAAGTGGTGGCATGGTACACGGCGCGGCTAAAGCCAGCGAAGACGATGAAGTTGACTGAATCGATTGTTGTGATGCGAAACGGCAACGTCACAGTGACGCTTGGAGTTGAAAACAACATAACAAGCATCCTCATAAAAGAGACGAGCCCCTGAACTGGGAAACAGGCGTCTCGCCCGCCCAGTGAAACATTAGTTTTGATGTGCGGGCGAGACGCCCGCGCTCCCAGTGGCAGCCAATGAATCTTAAAGTCGGAACGAGCGGATACAGTTACAAGGAATGGAAGGGGAGCTTCTATCCGGAAGATCTTCCTGCCAAGGAGATGTTGTCTTATTACTCGTCGCGTTTGCCGGCCGTCGAGATCAACAACACGTTCTATCGCATGCCGCAGCAAAGCATGCTCGAGAACTGGCAGTCCCAGGTTCCCGCAGGTTTTCGCTTTTCGCTGAAGGCACCGCAACGCATTACACACTTCAAGCGATTAAAAGATACAGAGGACGAGATCAAATACTTCCTTGATACTGCATCGGTGATTGGAGAGAGCCTGGGCGTCGTGCTTTTTCAATTGCCTCCAAACATGAAGAAAGATCTACCGCGGCTGGAAGCTTTCCTTGAGAAGTTACCGGGGGACGTTCGGGCGGCGTTCGAGTTTCGTCATCCCACCTGGTTTGACGACGACGTGCTAGCAGTCCTGAGCAGGACCAATCGCGCGCTTTGTATTTCGGATACGGACGAACTACCGGCTAGTCACATCGATGCTACAGCTGACTGGGGTTATCTGCGGTTGAGGCGCGTTGAGTACGAAGCGGCCGACCTGTCAAAATGGATCGACCGCATTCGTGAGCAATCGTGGAATGAGACCTTTGTGTTTTTCAAACATGAAGACGAAGGAACTGGTCCGCGGCTGGCTGGCCAGTTCATTGCGATGGCGAGTAGAGATATTTAGGGTTAGAAATTACCGGCACACTCCGGGTGACCACAGTCACAATCGAGTTCAATCGTATTTCCTGCACCTTCACATGAAGCGCTGCAGTATTTCCCACCTGGTTGCGGTTTACACGTACACACAGGATTCCCACATTTGTTGTCGTCGTCGGCCATAAGGTCCTCCTCGTATTTTCCTAAGATTTTAGGGCACCTAGAGTAGCACAACCTCAACACGGGGGTAAGCTCTCGCTATGGTTGCGCGGCCGCTTTCGTAGGTTGCATCGATTCGTCGACCCCATAAGAACGTAGCAACCGCAAGACAGGACGATGCTCGTTCTCAAGTGCACGCATCCAGGCAGTTCTGCCTTCGCCATCGCGAGCGTTTACATCCGCGCCTGCCAGAATCAGGGCGCGAACATTGTTCACCAAGCCTTCCGATGCGGCTCGCATCAACGCTGTTTCGCCATCATTGTTCCTGGCGTCAACTTTCGCGCCTGCCTCGAGGAGCTCCTTCAATACCTCCAGATTGTTGCATGCACCCGCTTCAATTAGTGCCGTATTACCTTCCTGATCACGCAAGTTCACTTTTGCGCCGGCACGTATGAGGTCCCAAACGATTTCGGGAGTGATCTTTTCGCCGAGCATCATGATAGGAGTCTGGCCCAACGAGTCTCGCAAATTCACGTCGGCGCCGGCTGTCAGCAACAGTTGTAGAATCTCACGATTCGCATTGAAGATCGCATGTTCAAGAGCCGTTGTGTGTGAATGTTTGTCTCGAACATTCGGATTGGGTTTTCCCACAAGCAGCTGCTTCAACGCATCAATGTCGTCTGAGTGTGCCGCACGCACGAGTGGCTCGCGTGGCATCTGCAGCACGGCTGAGCCCTGCATAGTGACTTCAACTTCAGATTGAATTCCAACCTCGCCTTCAACGCCGGCAATGGAGAGTGTTTGATCGAGTCGACCCTCCTCCCTGGAATTTTTAATGGACGACTCGCGTCGCGTGGCTGCGAGTGATCGATCGAACGGCGCGGTAGCCGCAGCAGCGCTCGAGACCGTGAGAGTAGCACTGAAAGCCCCTGCGGCAATCCTTGAGACGCGCCGTTCGATGCGATGGATGAAAGGAGGGCGTGAGGTTTTGATCGTGCCGTCGGGCAGCAAGATGTATCTGATACACAGCCGGCCGTGCGATAGTTTAATCAACCGTAGCGCTTGGTTCGGGGTGAGTGTTGAGAGGTTGTGAACAGAGAGATGGCAGTGACGACAGAATCGAACATTATCGTTGCCAATCATTGACTCCCAATCTGCTGTGCAGGGTGAACTAACGCTTACAGTGTTGAGTAGGTCATCAGCAGACATTGGCGGTCTCCTTTCAAAACGAACGTTGATCGGAGAGCCTGGGGAGAGAAGCTCGAGTTGATTGACTAAAGCAAGTTACCTGACCACGAACGTAGTCGGCGCAACGACTGCTCTCGCTTCCGGGTTGTAGTAATCGTAAACATTCGAAGCGGCTGTCCTCGCTTTAAGCCCGAGGCGAGGACGAAACTGAAAGTCAAACTGTACGTCACCGCTGCGCGGCCATAGGTAGAACACTACGCGGTCGGGAAGGACGTCGTACTGATTGATGGACCATTGGGAATTCTTCAAGGCTCTTTCGAGCGATTCTCGGCTGACCTCGGCGCCTGGAGGCAGTCCGATTTCGGCCAGGAGCATCCCGTAACCAGAGCTCCGGCGCACGTTCACATGACAGTTGATCAGATCGCTAACGCGGGCTTCGTTCTTATCGAAAGCAACGGTCAAATCCACTGCTGTTTGATTCTGCCGGCTTTGAGAGCTCGACCACGGGATGTAGTAGGAGGTCACGGTTTGCGCAGATGCAAAGGAACCAGTAGAGCGTCGCAGCTGAATCCGATTACTGCCGGGCCTGACTGCGGTTGATATGTCGATGATACGGGGGCTGTTCGCTTCATCATTTGAAACGGGTGGAAGGGTCACAGGATCACCGTTGACGAGAACCTCGATCGTGCCCGGGCCACGATCCGCACCGCCCCTGCCCAGCAAAGTAAGCAGCGTATCAAGCACGTTGATGGTAGCCTGCGTGGAATACCAAACACCGTAACGATCTTTTGCGTCCATTAGAAAAATTAAGCCGCTACGTATCAGCTCGTCATCGCCTCCTTTTGCAGCATTCATCTCTGTCGAACGCGCAAGGGCTTGCATAGCCAGTGCGGTCGTTTCGACCTGGCCGGCAACACCCCAGCCATAAAACGGTGTGTTCGCCCCTAATCTCCAGCTGGTTGAGCTTCCATTCTTGCGAGCGAGTACGCGCAATTTCGCCAATGCCTGGTTGGCTCGGGCTGTATCTCCAGCATCGATACTAGCGAGTGCAAATGTTGCGATGAGGTAAGGTTCATCGCTGCGCTCGACTTGCTTCGCCAGGAAATCGAGAGCTCTGCGCAATTCCGGGGGAACGCTCGTCGTTCCTTGCTGCTTCCTAAGGCTCCGCCCTCGATGAATCTTCGCGAGAACGCGTGCAACGTGAGCAGTGACGAAATAGTCGCTCGCCGTATATCCTGGACTCGATTGAAAGTTCATGGTCCAACCACCGTCAGGTCGCTGCACCCTCAACAGCCACGCGGCCGCTTCGTCAATTACGTTGTCGTCCACGTCGATCAACTCTTGAGCGTCAGTTAGAAAACGAAGCGCATACGCAGTAAGCGCCACATTCGGGTCTCCGCCTCCCCAGTAGCTAAAGCCCCCGCCGCTGTGCCGGTACGTGAGCAGCCGGTTGTAACCGATGTTCAGATAGTTTCGGGCCCGCCCGAGCAATGCGCTATCCCCTCCACGGTTGCCGCGATGTTGGAGCAGCAATAGACTCGGATAAGTGGACGAGATTGTTTGTTCCCCGCAGCCATGTGGCCGCTCGAGAATTCCCTCCACACTCTCGGCAACGTGACCAATCAGGTTCGGATAGATCTTGAGCGTACTGCGCAGAGACCCTGGGATTGCAGACTCAGGAACTTTGATTTCGAGTATCGATGTATCACCAACGAGACTTCCTGTCGTTTCAACAATCTCTTCTCCATCGGGATGGACCGTGATGGGTTTTTCAATCGCATCGCTGGCTTGTGAACCTACGGCGGTCACCCGCTGTTTACCGTCTTTCACCGAGGCAACCGCTCGCATCTCAAAAATCTGTCGAGCAGAGTCAGCTGCGGGAACAGCGACGCGCTGACTGGCCGGCCCAGATAACTCGAACCAGCTCTCGGGTTTCATCTCCACATTCACAACTTGCGGCTGGTCCAGATAGTTGCGCAGAACGATTGGCAGTGAGATCTGGTCGCCCTCGGTCAATACACGTGGAGGTTCATGTTCGACAAAGAAGGGTTGGAACGCTTTGATCTCAGCATCAGCGATCCCGATCTCTCCGTCTACAGTTGAGCTAATCACCGATACCTTCCAGGTCGTGATGTTGTCAGCCAACTTGAATTTGAGCTGGGCTCGTCCCTGTTTGTCTGTTTCGAGCTGCGGTTGCCACACAAGTGTTTCAGGGAAATATTCGCGGACGCGTGGGGTGGATAACTGTTGTGCGGTCAGCCCCGGCTTCATTCTCAGCAAGGACACGTTCCGCCCGTTAACCGGCAGATCCAAAACCATGCGGTTTTGAACTGCTTGGGTCATGGTCGATTCGGCAGTAACACTGACGGTTTCAACCACGTTTCCTACTTCGACCGTCACGTTTAACTCGGCTAAGGTCACGGAACGGACGAGAACATTTGCGATAACTGCAGTTTTAAAGTTCTGAGCGTCAACTCTCACGTTGTAGAGTCCGGCCGGCAGATCTTTGATAAGGAACGTGCCTTCATCATTAGTTTCAGAAACGAACTCTTGAGACGTGGTCAAACTTGTCGCGCGGACAGAGGCTCCTGCAACTGCAGCGCCGCTAGGATCGACAACCCTACCGGCGATAGCCGCCGTAGCGCCTGAGAAGGAGCTGCTTTTGATTTGCGGTTGTAGCGAAGTGCTCTCAGTCGTGATCGGCTCTGTAACGATTCCGCTGAATGACCCAGCTGTAAAATCGTCGCCAGTGCCTCTCCTGCCATCCGGTCCCAAGCTGCGCAGATTGATTGTTGTAACGAATGCAACGGACGGAGCACTAACTATCCCGTAGTTCGCCTGACTCTGAACATTCACACGTTGAGTTGTGAACCTGTTTGTTGAAAACTCAGCGTACAGCGGATTATTCCACCCATCTCGCAAGCTCCCGAGATCCACATCGGCCGCTCGCACAGCAGCACGGAGCTCCACTTCATTCTGTGGAAATCGATTTGTTTCCTTCAAATGATTACGAACCGATTCCTGAATCCGCTCGCGAGGCTCGGCAAAATAATCAATCGACGAGCGCCAGACCTCGAAGTCATCTCGTCGCTCAGAAGGGGTGTCGAATCTACCGTTAGGTCCCGCGCTCGAGATCTCGATCAGGTAAGAGGTCTGGTAAATGTAGAAGTTCGCTTCGTACGGATGCCCCCAGGGATCGCGCAGACTATTCAGATCGATGCCGCTGCGCCCTAACTCCTCTCTCAGCGTTTGCAGATTGCGAATGAAATCTTTCGTACGGCGGTGATAGTCTGAAACTGCCCTGTCTATCGCTTCACCAGGCGAGCGAAAATAAGGCCAGCTCAACTTGCGAGCGACAAAATCGTCCGCGGTTCCGGTGATTTTGTCAGGACCTGAAGTAGAAATGGCTAGAATGTCTTTGTCTCTATCGGCATAAAAGGTCGTTTGGTACGGAACGCCCCACGGATCTCGAAGTGATTTGAAATCGGTGTGAGACTCACCCAGTGCGCGGTAAAGAACGCTTTGGTCTTTCGGATATTCGCGTGTGCGGTCGTAATGTTTCTGCAGCGCCTCGCTGACAGGCTGCAGTTGCCCGCTGACCGTTTGATCGAACAGCGCTACTTGGTTCCGTTCATATCCCTCGCCGCCGAAGATCGTTGGATAGTACTCGGCACTCTGGTTCAACAGGACTTCGGCGGCCAACTCCAAGTCGCTTGGCACCGGACGAGAGACATTGATCCGATTCAGGTCGCGCCGGCTGATGCCTGCGATCGCATCCTGATATCCCATTAATCCGAAAACACCGCTGTAGAAGCCATAAGAACGAGAACCAAACTCCTGATCGGTCCGCATTCTTTCTTCAACGGCCTTATCGAACACAACCACACCCAGCGCACTTTCCTTCAGTTCGCCATTCGCTCCGCGCACGCGAAAATCCAGCCGGGCCTCCTCGCCCGGTTGATAGCTTTCCTGCGCACTCTTCAACTGCACCTTGAGTTCTTGATCGTCCGGATAAAGGATTGTTCGTGATCCTACGACGCTGTTCTCATCAGCAATGTTGGCGAGTGCCACAATCGTGATCTGTCCTTTGAATTGAGGTTCATAAGGAATGCGAACGAAAGCTCGATTTCCATGAAGTGTTACAACTTGAGAGTCGATCACGGCCCAGTTTTGCGAAAGTTGCAGCAGCACAGTCGGATTGCTTTCACTCGAGGTGATCGTGACTTCGATGGGTTCGCCTCGAGCGTAAAGCGCCTTCTTTGATTCAACGCTGATGGCCTCCCTGTCGCCTAGTTGGAACTCTTCAGTGTGTGTGCCTGTTTTTCCTCCTCCGTCTTGAGCCCTGAAGTTAACGGTGACTTGATTGTCAGCGTCCTCCGCGAGCCTGGTCTTTACCCTTGCCAGTCCGTAGCGATTTGTCCTGACTGTGTTACCGAAGACGCGCCGGTTATCTGACGTGACTTCGTCAATTGACATGTTGCATTGAGCGGGAGTGCCGTCGGCGTACGATGCTGACACATAAAAGCTGAGAGGAAAGCGGTTGCTTTCGGCATAACCGTTCCCGACTCTTATGACATAGACATGAATTGCTTCTTTCGTGAGACGCAGGTCGAAGCGTCTCTGTTCAGTTCGATTTGTCGAAGGATCGGTGAAATATGCGGCGTAGCTCACATCGCGATAACGGCTGTAGCTTTCCTGTCCGAGTTGATTCTGATGCTTGCTTAGATCGATCTGCAGTCGGTAAACGCCATTAGCGTCCGCCTGGCCTTCGTACTTTTCATCTTCTTCCGTGTCGTAGCGCTGTTCGTTGTAGTTCCACCGGCGTTCACTTTCATGGACGACACGGACGTGCCCACCTTTGACTGCTTCGCCAAAGAGGTAATTGGCGCTGATGTCGACTGTCGCATTTTCTGTTGGCAAGTAGTAAGGACGGTCTGGTTTGACGTTGACAGTGAAGTTCGGAAGCTCGTATCGACTGATCTTTACTGACGCCTCTCCTGATTGATCATCTTGCGTCTCGAATTCAACACGATAATCTCCCAGCCTGGCAGAATCGGGAATGGTCCAATCAGCGCTGGCGATACCGAAGTTGGAGGTAATTAACTCCTTACGGAACTGCTCGTGATCTTCGGGATCGGTGATTGTCAAAGTAAGTTGTTCGTTCGCACGAGCGCGCCTCGAGGGATCCAGCAGCAGCAATCGCGCATGTAACACCTGACCGGGTTGATAGATTCCTTTGTCAGTTGTGATCACGAAGAACGGTTGTTGCATCACGTCGAGATCGTGGGTGACTTGCGCCTGAACACCAGCTTTCACGCCGCTGATGCTTACATCCATCTCATCTGTGTCGAGTTTGCGCGGTAAGGAGAAGTCGAGGACGGCAAAGCCGTTGTTGTCGGTCGTGCCGGATGCCTTCAGAATCGTGTCTTGCTCGGAGTCACCGATATTGAACTTAACTTGACCTGAAACACGGACAGAGGCTGACGGACGATGGGTGATAGGATGTGCTGCTTGTACGGTCGCTCGGTATTGCAATCCTTCCCTAACCCAGTTTGAGCCGGCCACGTGTAGTTCAAACAAATCAGGCGTGATCTCGGATACTGAAATTAGTCCGGTGGCGGGCACAAATCGGCCCGGCGAAGTCGAGGCAATGCGATACCGAATGCGGTACCAGAGCAGCTTCTCTCGTTCCTGGTGACTCAGCCGTGAAGCTGCCAGCGGAAGATGGATGAATAGCTTCTGCCGGCCTGGGCTGATCAGCTGAGAGCGCTCAGTCGTGGTTCTGACATCATCGTTTGGAGCGAGGACCTCGATGCGGATCGCTGCCGTTTCAGGTTGACCAGAAGAGTTCTCTATGACAAGCGATAGATGTGCATCCCCGTCATTCAAGAGAAGTCGCGTCGCGTGTTCGTCAACTTTGATTCCACTGTCGGCGCTGGTTAGTGGTGCAAGAAGCAGCGCTGCGAGAGACAAACCGGCGAGAGAGAGAAGCCAAATGCGGCTCATAGTTGCCTCCGAAAGACTGCCGGGTTATGGACCGGCACACTTAGAGCCTGGGGAGAAACTCGGTGGTTTCACCGTTTGTATGACTGCTTAACCTTGATTGGATCAATCGCGAGCCTGGGGAGAGGCGTTCGGATTTGCCGCTGAGATGCGATTGAAATGGTGCGGGGTTGTTACGTCTAAAAATTTTTTCGTAGAGGGGCTACGAGATCGCGGAGAGCGCGCGGGCGATCTGAGCTGCTATGCGCGCGTTGTTTTCAAGTAGCGCGATGTTTGCCTTTAGCGTCGCGCCGTCGCTGTTGCGAGCCATCGCGGTCAATAGAAATGGAGTTAAATCGCGGCCCACGATCTCAAGTCGATCGGCCTCAAACAAAGCCTCGTCCAGCACACGCTGGAGCACATTCGCAGGGACCTCCGCTTCCTTGGGTACTGGAGCGGTGACGAGAAGCGCTGACTGAGTTCCCAAGTCCTGTTGCGATAAGAAAATGCGAGCGACATCTTCCGCTGAATCGACGCGTGCATCCACCGGCAAGCCACTGGACCGTGAATAGAAAGCCGGCAGCTCATCACACAGGTAACCCAACACAGTCACACCGTGCGTCTCCAACCACTCCCGCGTGGCAGGAAGATCCAGAACGATTTTTGCGCCTGAGCAAACAACGACCATCGGTGTGCTCGCGAGCTGAGGCAAATCGGCTGAGACATCCGGCAGCTGACCTCGATGCACGCCGCCAATGCCACCTGTGGCCAAAACTTTGAGACCTGCACGGTGCGCAATCCAGAGCGTGGTGGCTACAGTAGTAGCTCCATTCCATCCCTCGGCGACTGCGATGGGCAAATCGCGCACGCTGACCTTCTTGATGCCATCCTGACGAGCGATCAGTTTCTTTTCTTCTTCACTGAGACCAACGCAAAAATGACCATTGAGCACAGCGATCGTCGCCGGAACCGCACCCTCTTCAGACACGATCGTTTCCAGACGATTAGCAACTTCCAGGTTCAAGGGCCGAGGCAGCCCGTGAGCAATCACAGTCGATTCGAGCGCTACGACAGGCCTCTCCGTCCTGACCGCTTGCACGACTTGTTCACTAAACCTGATCAAGTCTAACTTCATAGTAGTTGAATCCAACTCTGATCAATTCACAGTAAGGAAGGGCGGTTTTACCCCCGCTTACTCTCCAAAGTGTGAGCCTGTCAAAAGTGAGCGGGGGTAAACCGCCCTTCCTTACTGTAAATTATGAAAGGTGAGTAATTTCATTATTAGCTTGAGTACTTCTCAACTACACTCGAGTGGCGGCGGCTTCGCTGGCTCTCTTTAATCTAAACACTGTGCCACCGCCTTCGCGTTTGTCCCAGGAAACTTCCGCATCGATCAAACTCGCACGCGCTCGCATGTTCGCCAAACCTCGACCCTCACTCCGATTTGCTTCCGCGATTTCGAATTCACAGCCATCGTCTTCAATCATCAGATTGAACTCTCCCTCAGGCGATGAACCCACCACCATCTTTACGACTGTCGCCCGCGAGTGACGACAGATGTTATTAATTGCCTCCTGAACGATCCGATAGATCTGCATTTGCACATTTGGCGTTAATCTGGCTCGTTCCTCGACTCCTTCTTCGCACACGAACTCGTACTTGAACCGCTGCTCCACCGGTGCATGTAACACTGCGTTCGACAAGGCAAATTCGAGCGCCGCAGCAAATCCGACGTTTTGCAGCACCGAAGGACTGAGGTCTTCACAAATCCTCCGTACCTCATGTGAAATTGACTCTATCTCGCGGCGGAAGCGCGCGGAATCAAAACTTTCATTGCCATTCGATGGCAGCTGATCCGCCGCGAGCATGAGATGTCTTAGATCTGCCAGCGTCTGATCATGCAGATCGCGCGCGATACGTCTTCGTTCACGCTCGGCCTCGTTCGCCAGATCCAATCGTGCTGTTGCAAGATTGCGGTTTGCTTCCACCAGTGCCGCACTCGTAGCAACGATGCGCCTCCGCTCGAGGATGGCCCACAGTAACGCCAACAACGCGAGCGCAAGCAAGATCGCCAAAGCAGTCGACGTCCATGGAAACGGCGCCTTTGCAACGCTGAACTCGAACGATAGTGGGTTGGAAGCAACGAGGTCTCGCGTAAACGCGCGTGCCGTCACTTGATACTTACCAGGTCGCAAACCTTCCATAGCGAATTGAGACTCACGCGAGAGCTTTTGCTTGATTACTTTTCCCGACCCATCAAGAAGCAGGAATGCGTATTGAAATTGCTCGGGGAAAGTGCGGCTATTGATCGCTGAGACTTCGAATAACAAGCTGTTCTGCGGATACTCGAGATTCAACCCATTCTCAAGTTCCGAAGGTGAATGAACTCGCTTGCTGATGATTCGGGTCGCGTAGATGGTGGGCGACGAATGACCCGGCTCGTAACGAACGACTCCACGGCTTGTGCCAAACAAGACCTCCTGAGCTGTGCCAGCGGGCAAAACGGCGAACACATTCTGAGATGGCAAGCCCTGCTCGACGTCGAGCTGTGAAACCACTGGGCCCAGCTGGCTGTCGAGCAGAATCTTCAAAACGCCGGCTCCCGTCGTTGCGCACCACACCTCATTACTCTGCTTCTCGATCTGTAACGAACGTACATCGAAATCCGCTGCGGCGGGCGTGCATTGGCTTCCTGAGCGGCAAAAGAAAACTCCACGACTCGTACCAAACCAAAGAGTGCCATCATCAGTGCGTTGAATAGATCGCACCGCCGTGCCCTTAAATCCGGCGAACAGCGGATCGCTGATAACGTTCTGACCGTCATAAGCAAACACACCGTCCTTTGTTGTTCCAATCAGCAATCGCGCATCACCATCCGCTAGCAGACTAATGACCTCGCGTGTTCCGCTACCGCTGTTTGGCCAGATCATGCGAGGACGGCCCTCGTCGAATCGTTCCAGCCCACGCCCAAAGCTCGCGATGAAGGTAGCTCCACGAAATTGGGTGATTGAGCGAATGCTACCAATCGAGTCGGCGCCGCCGGAACTTGACTCCACTCTCGTGAAGGTCTGCTCCTCGATGCCGTCACTAGCAGCCGCCACATAGAATCCGCTGGCAGATCCGATCAGTAGCCGGCCGTTCTTATCCTCAGCTATCGCGTAGACAATGTTTCGCTCGAGAGCAGGCACAGGCCGCCATGAAGAGTCTGTGTCGTTGAAGGTGAAGAGCCCTCGATTAGTCCCGGTGAGGAGCTTGCCCGCTGAAGTCTGGTAGAGAGCGCGAATAAAATTACTCTCCGGGTTGTCGCCGACAGTTTCAACTCGCGGAGCGCGGCTATCGAAACGACAAACGCCGCGATCTGTACCAAACCAGACAACGTCCTCGCTGTCTATGAAGATCGCATTGACATGATCTGATCGTAGTCCTCCAGCGGTCCCATCAAACGTCAAATGCTGTGTTTTCTTACCCGGTGAAAATTTGAAAACTCCGTTGCCATCAGTTCCTACCCAAACATCGTCGGCAGCTGCGCGAATGGCCATCACTGTTCCGGTCGCGGCATCCAAACGCGTCAATCGCGTCGGGTTCTCACCTCGATAGAGTGCTGGTTCGTCTTTCCTGCCCCGGGCTCCAACCCAGAGGTTACCTGCCGCATCCGTTTCGACTGCCCGAATAAAATATGCGGGTGGTCGGGTTTGAACTCCTTTGGCAGCGCGATTTTCGATTTGAAGGATTCCGCTGCTTAATGAACCTGCAATGGGTTTTCCATTCCACACCGTGATACTGGTCAGCGGAAGTGGACCAGGACGCTCACGATCGGTACTTTGTAATGGCTGATCCAACAACTGGTGAACTTCAGCAAAAGTGACGGTTGGCTTACCAATTGTCGATGGCTGATCCGTGGTACCGCCTTCAAATATCTGGCCCTGCTCGGTCGTTATGAGCACGCGCCCTCGTTCCGGCGCAATGATTGACGTGACAACTTTGCCCGAAAGCTCCCTGATCGTTTCGTACCTTCCGCCGACGAGTCGCGCAGCTCCCGAATCAGTTCCAATCCAAAGCACTCCGCTTTGATCGGTCTTCAGCGCGAGCACTCGACCTGCTGGCACTGCCGGATCATTGATCGTTTGCGTGCGGCGGCCGTCGAACTTTGCCAGGCCGGCTTCAGTACCAAACCACATCGAGCCATCGTTCGCTTGAGCGATCGCATGCACACGATCTGAGGGAAGTCCGTGGAAAAGTGTGACGGCGCCCCACTGATGCAAGCCTGTTACTGGTGTCGGTGAAGGAGAAGGCGACGGTGAAGGTGATGGCGATGGCGACGGAGAAGGACTTGCTGCGGCATCAGGAGTCTGGGAGGAAGTAGTGGTTAAGGGTGCGAGGAGAATGTAAGAAGTGAGCAGAGCGACAAGTAGCCAAATCCTCATTTGCCATTTGTCATTGGTCATTTTCCATTTGCCATTTCTGCGTGTGCTTCGTGGATCGTGCTTATTTCTTAGTGTATTTTCGTGGATCGTCTTACCTCCCGAGCTCACTTACATTCAACGAAATGCGATCCACGAAATGACACGAACAACAAATGGGAGGAAAATGATGAATGGAAAATGGTAAATGGTTTTCCTCGCCCCATTTACCTCTTTCGAGATTCCTTCTTTTGCTCTTCAATAAATCTCTTTCGATCGCGTTCAATCCAGGCTTCCAGTTCCTCAGAAGCTTTTTCCAACTCGTCGCTATTCAACAAGCCGCGGCGCAGAGCCTCGAAGAACGCACGCGTGCGGATGTTGTAAGCGAGTTTGTCATATGATTCGTGTTCCGTTCCTTCAGCCATGGAAACGAACAGTTTCTCGTAGAGCGTCGCCAACCGGCTTTCAACACCCCGCAGGCTTAGGCTGCACTTTCGAGCAATGGCCCAATTCGAAAGTCCCAACGCCAAGTAATAAAGAGCCTCAGCCTCAAACTCGGTCAACAGCGGTCGCTTAAATGAATCCTTGAAAGCGGGATCGATCATGTCTGCGCCGTCTTCAAGCACAGCGGCCACGAACCTGAGGAAGCGCGATTCCGGGTTGTTCTTATGAATGAACCCGTACGCGGGTGGCGGGTCGACCGACTTTACTATCTTGCGAATCTCGTTGATGTAGATCTCATGCGGAAACTGCGTCCAGAAAATTATTCGCGCGCGTGAAAACTCGCGCCAGATTGCACGTGCCGCTTTGACTCCGGATAGCTTCGGCATCTGGATGTCGAGAATGCAAACGTCCGGCTTGTGCTCGAGCGCGAGTTTAACGGTCTCTTCACCATCGGCAGCTTCGATCACCGGGGTGTGTGACGAGAACTCCTTTTCCAGGATCTCGCGCAGGTAATGCCTTTGGGCAACGTTGTCTTCAGCTATCAGGATGGACATTGACATGGATTATAGCCTTCATTGCGAATTGCGAAAGTAGCGATTTGCTGTCGGGCGTGAGGAATTCGAGCAAGTAGTGCCGGGCCCTGGGTCACGTTGCAAGTTTGCTCCGGCTTGAAGGCGCGAGCAATGTGGGTTGCCACGGTTCGCTACTGGCAAACCCTCAATGAAGAGAGTTCCCTATTTGCTTCTTTCCCAAAAACACAGTTTCAGAGAAAGAAGTGAGTAGGGATCTGAGTTAGGCTCTGAGTAACTTGACGCAACCAGTCGATCCTCTGCACTATGAGGCCGCTGTAATCATTCCTGCTTGCAACACTCTCCTCTGGAAAGGTGCCCCATGTACTTTCGCTTGATCTTGGCTGTGGCGATTCTCTGCGTGATCGTCGTTTCGAGCATCTCGCCTGCGCCGCTTGTAGCGTCACGTCCGAAACACACCCATCCTCCTCAAGCAACAAACGGAGCTGAGGCTCGCGATCAGAATCTTTGGAGACGCGCGCTTGCCATTCATCGCCGAGCAATCGTCGTCGACACACATAACGACATCACTACCCCGATGACGAATGACGATTACGATCTTAGCGGTACGCCGCCCGCTCCTTATCACACAAATATTGAACGGATGAAAAATGGTGGACTGACTGCAGAGTTTTTCTCGTTGTACATCCGCCCGTGGTACGTCGAGCATGGCGGCGCCGCGAGACGTACGCTCGACATGATTGATGCCGTCTACCGCGCAGTGGAACGTCATCCAAACGACCTGATGCTAGCGACCTCTTCGGCAGACATTCGAAGGGCCAAGAGGCAGGGCAAGGTTGCCGCGTTGATGGGCATCGAAGGCGGTCACGCAATCGAAGATTCACTGCCGACCTTGCGCGAGTTCTATCGACTTGGCGTTCGCTACATGACGTTGACTTGGAACAACACAAACAACTGGGCCGACGGCGCTCGAGGTGAACCGCGTCATAACGGCTTGAGCGAGTTCGGAAAAGAAGTTGTGCGTGAGATGAATCGTCTGGGAATGCTTGTTGACATCTCACATGTTTCCGACAAGACGATGAGCGACACTCTCGATGTCACAAAGGCTCCGGTCATCGCCTCGCATTCGTCAGCGCGCGCTCTTAGTAATGTGCCGCGAAACATTCCCGACGATCTCTTGCGGCGCATCGCGAAAAACGGCGGCGTGGTCCAGGTGAATTTCTACAGCGGATTCGTCGACACAGCGACGGTCTCACCGCAGAGCCGCGCACGCGACGAACGTCTGAAAGCACAGCAGGGCGCACTGAACGAAAAGTACAAAGACGATCCGGAACGCCTGGCAGAAGAAAGCGACAAGCTTGAACAGGCAAATCCCTTGCCGCCGCTGCCGATTTCGAAGCTAATCGATCACTTCGATCACATCGTCAAAGTTGCGGGTATAGACCACGTGGGAATCGGAGCTGATTTTGATGGCGCGAACGATATGCCGGAAGGGGCGAGCGATGTTTCGATGTTGCCCAACATTACTTACGAGTTGCTGAAGCGAGGCTACAGTGAAAGGGACATCAGAAAGATTTTAGGAGAGAACCTGCTGCGTGTGTTTTCTGCCGCCGAACGTGTTGCTCGCGAGCAGCGAAAATCGATTAGCGGAAACGGGAGCTTAAAGAGGATCAAATAAAAAAAGGCACGGGCTGAATCAAGAACCCGTGCCACTAAATCTGTTTTCCGAATGTTACTGGTTCAATCTCTCGCCTGTGCCGGGTCTTTTTTCGAAATCCTCTTCTTCGCTTCGTTGGCCGCTTTGACCACCCTGGCCGGGCTTTTGCTGAGTTGATTTATCGTCCTGTGGATTGCGTCCGGGAGCTTGCTGTCCACCCTGGCCCACTTGACCTTCTTTACCACCAAGATTCTTGTCCGGCTCATTCTTCATTCTCTCGTCTGCCATATCTGATCCCTCCATTGTTCGATTGAGTTGGTATGACTTTAGCGCCGGAGTCTCATCGACACTTGTCGCTCCGGATCTCGCGCTTTGTCTTTCAACCACTGTGCCGTAGCCATTCTTGTGCAAAAACCGCTCTATCGACGATTGGTCTCACCTGAAATCAATACATTGGAAATAAAAACAATACACGGTCCGTCCTGGCTTTGAGTTAAGCTTGCAACAAAGCCTGTTACTGCGAGAGCCCATCTATGGAGAGAATCGTCTTTCTCGAGCGCAATACGTTTACGATCGACTTTCCCAGACCTGCGTTCGATCACGAATGGATCGAGTTCGGAGAAACAAAGCAAGAAGACGTTGTGCCACGGCTGCACGACGCAACGATCGCGATCGTGAACAAACTCAAACTGCGCGAAACTGAACTTGCCCAATTACCGCGACTGAAGCTCATAGCCGTAGCGGCTACAGGCGTGGACAATGTGGACCTTGAATTCTGTCATAGTCAGGGCGTGGCAGTTTGCAACACCCGCGGTTATGCGATCCATTCGTTGCCGGAACATGTGCTGATGCTGATTCTCGCTCTGCGCCGAAACCTGCTTCCATACGTACATGAGGTGGACCAGGGCGCATGGCAACGAGCTAATCAGTTTTGCCTGCTCGACTATCCGATTAACGATCTGCACGGGAGTCTGCTCGGAATCGTAGGTTATGGTTCACTTGGGCAAGCTGTCGCACGTCTGACGGAAGGTGTGGGAATGAAGGTACTTGTTGCTGAGAGAAAGGACGCGACCGTTGTCCGGCCGGGGCGAACAGCTTTCCTGGATGTTCTCAAGGAAAGCGACGTCATCTCGCTCCACTGTCCGCTTACGTCCGAGACGCGAAACCTGGTTGGACCAGAGCAGCTGGCACAGATGAAACGCAGTGCGATCCTGGTAAACACGGCCCGAGGAGGCCTTGTCGATGAAGAGGCATTAGTCCAGGCGTTGAGAGATGGAAAGTTGAGAGGAGCCGGAATTGACGTTTTGCGTGAAGAGCCACCCCGAGCAGGAAACGCTCTGCTCGATGCCCATCTGCCAAACCTAATCATCACTCCGCACGTCGCGTGGGCAAGTCAGGAGGCAATGCAAACACTTGCAAATCAGCTGATCGAAAACCTCGAAGCGTTCACGCGTGGGGATCCGATAAATCTTGTCTGAGCTTTTCAATCCGTCTGCGCCGCAAAAAAGGACAAAAAGCACAAAGCAGGCATGAACCTACTTCGCTCTTGCTTGTCTTAGTTTTTTTGCGCTTTCTTGCGGCCGACGAACCCTGGGCGTAACACACCTGTGCGGCGCGGGAAGACGGGGCAAGAGTTTGTTAGGTAGTGAGGTTCGGAAATCCCTAGGCCGATGACGCTGCTTCAGAGGCTCCGGCCGTTGAAGCATCATCATGATGCTCGGTGGTGTATAAGCGGAGGATGTCCTGGCCTTGTCGCGAGCGAGGATCGATGGTGCGCACGTGCTTACGGCCCTGCATTTCCCAGATCGCAGTTACTACCCCATCCTTCTCGACCGCGTGATACGTGATCTCTTCTGTGTTGGTCGTCGGTGCCTGTTCCTCACTGGCGTCAACTGCGGCGCCGGGGTTCAGGACGCTTTCATTCTCAGACATACGAAATCAACCAATCTCCTCTCGAACGTTAATTTGGATTTGGATTAAGCAAATTGTGGCACAGGGCAAGGCCAGTGTCTAGGAACATGGCTCCCTGAGAGCGCGGGCGTCTCGGCCGCAGTCGATTCGAAAACGAGTTCGAGGGCGGGCGAGACGCCCGCGCTCTCAGTCACGTTCGCAGGGACAGCGCCAGGTCAACCGCTTTGCGGGGTGCAACTACTCCCCACCCTTGACGCTCGACTTCTACGCCCGCCACCCTCTCCGCCGTACCGATGAGGATCCGCTTGATCTGTTGCGGCGTGAGCCTGGAGTTCGCTTGTAGCATACAGGCCGCGATAGACGAAACAATTGGAGCTGCAAAGGAAGTCCCATCGACGAACTTGTAATGCTCGTTAATGACATTTCCTTCGTGCAGCTTTATTGTGATCAACTGCCTTAGTAGCGGTAGCGGTAATGCGCGAGCTCCGTCGAGATCCTTGTCCACGCCCGCGTTTGCTTCGATGATAGCAGCCAGCTCTTCATCAGATGCGCTGTCGAGCTTTGAATACAAATCAGCCTCTGACGCCGTTGGTGTGTGCGGCAGGATCGGCGCAGCCACCCAGATACCTGGAGCAATTACTTCGGGTTTTTGCAGACTGTCGATCGTTGGTCCATACGATGACCGGTACATCCCGCGTCGGGCTCGGTCGACGGAATTTTGGTCGTCGAGGCCGCCGACAGATATCGCCGCTGGCGAGCTTGCCGGCGGAAGAACCGGATGGCCAGGCGCCAAACCGGCGTTGCCGACGGCACAAACAACGGTCAATCCAGAACGAACGGCTCGCTCGACCGTGTGGCAAAGCGAGTTGTCGAGATACGACTGTTCAAAGTCGCCGCCGGCAGAGATATTGACGATGCGGATGTCGTACTTCTCGCGGTTCTGCAAGACCCACTTCAACCCACGTTCGATATTCTCTTCAGGTATACGGCCGGTCTTGCCAATCTTAACGAGCACCACATTCGCTTCAGGAGCAATGCTTCGGTAGAAGCCTTTCGACAAATAGCCGTTCCCTGCTGCGACAACGGAGGTCATCATTCCGTGCCAGCTTGCGACGTCAGGAGCTTCGATGAGATTGGCATCGTCCCCGCTTAGAAAAATGTTTTTGTAGGCAACGATCCGGTTTGTGGGCTTTGTTAAATCCGCATGAGAGTAAAAGCCGGAATCGAGAAAAGCGATCGTTACTCCCTTTCCGGTGAACCGCTCGTTGGCATCGAGCCGAAGTGGAGTTGGCAGTACATATTCAGTTTGCGCAAAAATCGCAGCATGAGAATCAATCTGCGCTTTCGCTCGAGTGAACAGGTCGACACACTGAGGGCAGACGTGTTCCAGCTCTTTGCCAGGAGCATTAGCGCGCACAACTTCCTGCAATTCTGCTGGCAGATCGCTTAGTCGTATTGGTGCGTTGGCATTGCGGCCACAGACGTGGCAGATGAGCGTGTCGGCGGCAGATGTTTCAGTGATGGCGACTGGCTGCTCCGTCATCGAACGCCATCATGAACAAGATAGTGTGCTTCGTGCAAGTTGCGCCTCGCAAAAAGTGTCCGTTGACGCGACCAGTACCACCCTGTCAATGAATGATGACGCGATCGGTCGAGCCGCGACCAAACGTTTCGGGCATGTACATCTCTTCAGCCTTCGCCGGAGGAACAACGAAAGCCCCGGGTGTCGTTGCGCGAGTGACGTAGGAATAGTTGTAGACCCCTTCCCAAAGCAGCGAAGTAAACGCTTCGACGCGTTCGTCGCGGAGATTCTGGTGCTCGAACCACACCGGGCACCAATACCACGAGCCATACCCGATGGAACGACTGCCATATTCGATGACTCCTTGTCGTTTTTTGTCTGATGGAATTGCGCCCGTCGTGGCTAATGTGGGATTGAGCGCTTCGAAACCTGCAGGTAAAGGATCGACGAGGGCTACGTGATATCGTCGCGCAGGTGTGGCCATTGAGATTCGTACCCTGACTCGAGATCCGCTGCGAACAAGCCACGAGCCATCGTCCTGACGCTTAACATCATTAGGATCGTCGAGTGCCTCGTAAGTCCGAGTCACCGCGAAACCATTGTCGACTGGTGGCGGGTTTAAGTCTTCCGGCGCATAGTTCATCGCCAAGCGGTAGTACATTCGCCCGGCCCCTTCTTTGTTGAGCACGAGATGCTGATCGGCTCCCGCACTGAGGTAATGCATTGGCACAGCGATCTTGAAGAAGGTAGTTTCACGTCCGTTGAACTTGCGCTCTCCTGCGAACTTGTCTCCCAGCCATGCTCGAGCCACAAAGTCCGGCGTCGTCTTTTCGTAGGCGTGAAAGTACCGATCGAGCGCCAGCAGAATAAAGACATTCTCCTGCGTGTTTTCCCAGCGACCCTGTTTGCGATTTGCCAACAATCCACGCACAAGTTTGGAAATCAGATCGCTTTGGGGTTGGTTTTGAATTAGTGCCTCGAGGATTATTCCATCCACGCGGCGATTCGAATGCAACAGTACTTCGGCTCCATCGGAGTACGATGTAACGAAGTGAGCAGCTCCCGCAGAGTCCGTCACGCGGTTGTTCAGAAGATTTCGAATCGACGCCACTGCCGGTGAGTTCTTCTCCGAGCTAAGCACAGTGAGCAACCAGCCCACAGCTTCCATCGGAAGATTCAAAAGACCCGCGGTGGCAATCAAACTACGAGCTCGCGCAGGAGCGGGATCGTCCAGTTGCGCACGAATGTACAGCGCGTAAGCGATGATGGCCCAACGCGACTCTTTGCTGTAATGGCTGGGAATGTGCTTCTCGATGCTATTGAGATACTCTTTCGACTTCTTGAGCATATCCTCCGACACCGCGAAACCCTTCTGCTTCGCTCGCGCCATGGCATGAGCGGCATGTAGGCTGAGGAATGGCCACGATTCGTCTCCTCGCTTCCAGAACGCAAACCCTCCATCGCTATTCTGCATTCCTTGCAATCGTCGCAGATCATCCGCTACGCGCTGTTGCATTGCCTCCGGTGACGGCAGATCTTTCGACTCAAAAGCACTCAACACATCTTTCAACGCCGCGATGGTAATGATGCGGGACGACAGCTGCTCAGAGCATTCGTAAGGGTAAGACATCAGGTAGATGACCGCGTCAGTCAGCTGCTGAAGTTGAGTAGACGAGGTTTCGATCTCGAGACCGCCAAACTCTTTGAATACACTCGATGGCGGTTTGATCGGTTGGCCGATTGCTCCCTGATCTATCTCACCGTAGGTCGCAAAACTTTCAGTGGTAGCCGGAGTCCACACTTTCAGATCAATCTGTGCGGAGTCGGACCACCGTCCCGACGACGCAGCAACTTGAAAGCGGGCGCTTCCAGGTTTAACGGCAGCAGCTGGGAAACGAACTTCAACGCGATCGTTTGCAGGAACAGTGACCCGACCACCAATACCATTCACGCCTGACGTTGCTTGCTTACTCAAGCTGAGATTTGTAGCTCTAACACCAACGTCGACGGTCAATGATCGATCAGTCTGGTTCTGAAGTATGACAGGAAGCTCGAATTGATCACCAAAATTAAGGAATCGTGGAGCACTCGGCCGGACCATAAGTGGCATTCGAGCGGTAATGGTCGACTCGACGGAGCCAAACTGTTTGTCGCCGGCTACTGCGACCGCCATCACTCGATAGCGAGTGAGGTTATCCGGTAGTTTCACCTGAACGCGAGTATGGCCCGCCGCATCAGTGGGAACTGAAGGAGCGAATACGGCCAACGCGTTAAAGTCTTCGCGCAAACGTATTGGAGCTTCGCCCGGCACAGGTGTAGGTTTGAGATGAACCTTTCCAATATCGCTTTTGTTGAGTACCCGTGCGTCCATAGCCATTGGAGGGGCGTTCGCCAGATCTAGCGCGCCGGCCGACAGTCTAAAACTCGCGTACGACCTCGCAGGTGCGGTGCGTCCACCTCTACCTCGACCGATACCTCCACCTTCACCCCGACGCCAGAACTCAGTAATGAATTGTTCGTCACTGAGTGCAACCGTGTCGCGCGAGTGATAGTCCGTCGTGTCACTCGTGCGTTTAACGTAGAACGCAGTTAATGGATCCTCGAGCTTGTAGTCCGTCAATGCCAGCACCGATTCGTCTACTACAACCACAGCGACTTCACTCCCGCCGACAGCTTGTCCACGAGCATCATTGACCTGGATTTCAACGGTCGTCTCAGCGCCAGGTTCGAGCGTTTTATCTATCGGGCTCGCTGTCACGCTGAGCTTTCGGGTGAGCGGCGGAATCGAAAGATCCAACGTGCCACTCGCGAATGCCGGTCGTTGGGCCTTCGGAGTTGAAGTGCTTTCGTCTCTCTCAGCGCTGCCAACCAGATCAACCTGAACGTGAATGTTTGGTGTGTAACTCTCTTCGATAGGAACTCGCAGCAGGTACGAACTGCCAGTAACCTGAATCCGCTCGGTCTTTAGAATTCCTGATCGACGCAACGTTACGAGTCCTTCAGCGGGATAGAAGGGCGCCTGCACAAGAATTTCTGCAACCGCCCCACTGCGATACTCCTTGCGATCGGGAATTAGCTCGAGCTTTTGCTGTTCGACTCCACGCTGCGGCGGTCTCTTTTCGCCGGCTACCCAGAGGGTCAGTTCGCTGACGTTCAGTCTCTCGCGATCATCACGAATGCTACCGGTAACGCGATATCGCCCTCCCATTTGCGTTTGAAAGCGACAAGGCACACCCTCGCTTGCAGAGTTGACCGTACAATCCTGTGGATCAACTTCCTTCTCCTTCCACTCGTCGCCTTCCTGTTGCCACTCGAGTCTCGCGGCACGCAACTTAACCTGTCGTCCCGCTATTGCACGCCCGTCAAGATCCGTAACGATTGATTCCACAACCAAGGGTTCACCTTGCTGCACGAATGTGCGTTCGCTCTTCAAGCCAACGTATAGATTCGCAGGATGGACCAGGAGACTTGTGGACGAGACAAATGCCTGACGGTTTACATCGGTGACGGTGGATTCAGCGGATATTCTATAAGGCTGCACGGGATTGGCAGAATCGAAGTCAATTTTTAATCGATGCTTTCCGACGCCATCAGTCTTTCCTTTAAAGTGTTCGACTCGGATTTGGTCGCGCAGGTCGGGGTCGTAGGATGTCGCAATCCACCACGGTTTCCATTTACCAAATGTCCAGTCACTACGATTCGGAGGCGTGAACGATGCTGGCGTCGCAATAACACCCCAGCTCACATCCGCATTCTGCAGACCACCACCGGCGAAGTAAGAAGCTTCAACTGAAACGCGAGCGTTTGAGCCTACGAAGTACGGACCATCGGTATCTGTCTTGCAACTGACCTCGAACTCCGGCCGGCGAAACTCCTGTACTTGAAAGTTATGGTGGTAATCAGCACCGTCGAGCACGCTTCCTGCATGAAGATGTAACCATGTCGTTCCGAGATTGACGGTCGGCGGCAGCTTGAGTGACAAGTTAAAGCCGCCGAGCGCATTCAACTTTGCTCCTGCCTTCTCGATCTGATTACCCTTTGAATCCACGACTGTGTAGATCAGCCCGTTGGCTGCCTCGCCGACCGATTGAATGTCTCCGTCCTGACCACCGCCCACGCGGCGAACCCAACCTTTGATCTGCACTTCTTCACCGGGTCGATAGAGTTTGCGGTCATCAAATACAAACCAGCGGAGCGAGTCGTTTCTCTGTTTTTTAAACCAGTCGCCTGTCTCCGCCCAGTAGTTCGGATTCTGCGGCAGCATCGCGACGTCGTTTCCTTTGCGCGCGCTCAGGAAGTAAATCTTGCGTTCGGGATCCTGCTGCAGAGGCAGTCGCCCGAGTCCTTTCTCATCTGTACTTCCTTTTATTTGACTCGGAAGTATCTCGAGCTCCACACCTTGAAGCGGCGTGCCATCAATCAGCGCGGTGGCCCATCCCACCAAACCCGACTGATCCACAAATGCATCCAGTCCGATATTTGTCCTTTGGATCCACTCCTCAACTGCGATGCGTTCCTCTCGGCGTCGCCAGGTAGCTACTGTTGGTTCGACCAGCAGGATCATCTGACCCAACCCATCCTTGCACGCCGGGCTGAGATCTATCCGCGTTTCAGTAATCTCGTCCACCTTCGACTTCACGTTAATGATTTTTTCAAACACGAAGCGGCCCGGAATTCCAACCTTGCCCGATGACTTGGGCCGCGAATCGTTTTGAGACCGCTGATAGTTCACCCAGCTTGGCCAGTCTGACGGTTGAACCTGATAGAGCTTTGCTCGGAGGCTGTGATAGTTGACGGAATAGACTGAGAACTGCGGTGGACCAGCAGGGTCGAGAACGACAAAACCTTTATCAGAACCAATCAGAGACTGCGGCGCGGCGCCCACGTTGAACGTCACAGCAAGCCCGGGTTGAAGTGTTTGACCAAATTGATCTCGGATCGCAGTGTCGAGCCTTACGCGATATCTGGTTCGCGCCCGCGTATTACCGTCGATTCTGAGAGTGTTGCCGTAAACCAGCGTCTGCATGCCTTTGATTTCTGGTTCGACCTTGATTTGCGATTCGTTGAATAGTGCGGCGTCGAGATCGTTCGAAAACCCAATCTGCCATGCGTTGCCAGGAGCACAGCCGTCGCCACTCAAACACTCGTGTTCCGTCACGCGCAGTGGCCCATAAGTGTTGAATGGAAAACTGTGCGGACTCGCAGTGGTTCGCGGACCTTCTGCCGAGGCGGTGCCCGTTGCGACGACTACATTGACTCTCGTGTTAGGCGGTAGCGCATTTTCGGACCGACCGGAAGAATCAACTGCTCTGAAAACAACAATCCGATCCTTGTCCGTTCGCTGCACCAATTCAGCGACGGCCTTTGTCGTCTTAATCTCGTCAGCAGTTGCGAGTCGAACCGGTAACGATCTTCCCCCAGCCGTAACTTTGATTGTCTTCAGCACAGACGCCGGATCTATCCGCTGATCGAACTCGACGAACATCAATGCGTTTCGTTCGACCGGACTATCTAGATTAGGAAAGGAGGTTTTTACTGTCGGCGCCGGCGTGCGAAAGCTCCAGCTTTTTCCCTTAGCGATCTTCGTCCCGTTAGCTGATGTCGTATCTGACGGCACGGTAACTGTGTAATTCGTGGCCATCGGCAAACGATTCCCGGGCTCGAACACGAGCGTCTTCGTGCCAACCCAACGCCAGCGGCCAGCTGGTTGAGGCGACAGCTTTACCGGTAGGTTTTGCGCCGCTTCTGTTTGCGAAGTCACAGCAACCATCGGCTGTGAAAACGTTATGCTGACATTTGGTGCGAGCGGCACTTCGCCCTCGGGCGAAAATCGAACGACTTCCAAAGTGGTCTCCGTGTCTTTTGCCGGTATGAGATTCACAACAGCGGGAAATGTCTGAACCACAGTTGCACCAGTACGGGGCGGCGGCAACGAGCTTTCCCGTAAAGCGAACTGTGAAGCATCAGCGTTATCAGACTCGAGAGCCGGCAACCGTTTGAGGAGCATTACGGTCTCAGCGTCTGACATAACCGTCATCGGGGCTAAAGCCGGGGTTGGCTTATTCTCCGGCTGATCAGAAGATTCAGACAGACGAAACTGCAGGCCTTTTTCGGTGGTGGCAACTTCCTCTTGCTCGACTGCTAGCGACTCCTCGGCAGCAATTGCGGGCGCGGCAACAGGAAACAGGTTAGTGACGATCAAGGACCAGATAACGACGAGTGCGACGGGACGAGTTTGCCGAATCATGTTTGTCCTCGACTTGGCAGTTTTGGAAAGCTTAGACGCAGTTGGTCCTTCCTGGGTTCCCAAACTTCCGCACTGAGAGCGCGGGCGTCTCCCCCGCATCACGTTCACAATCGGTCCACAAAGCGGGTGAGACGCCCGCGCTTCCAGTACATACGAGTCTTCACCGTTTGTGCTTCAGGAACGGACCCGTGTAAGGTATCTTGCGTAATCAACGAAGAAGAAGGTGTCAATTATGACTCAGGATCAGCCGACGGTTGCATCCATTTTTCGGCGCGCTCAGGAAATGCGAAAAGAAAACCCACAAGCGTCCTATAAAGAGATACAGAAGCTATTAGCGCGAGAGTTTTCAGGAAAGGAATTGCCACCACTGCATAATCTGGCAATACCTGAGCAGGATTATCGTGCGCCCGAAGAGGACTGGTCCGCCGGGCTCCCCATTATCCGTCGGGGAATTCAGTTTAATGATTGGAATGAGATCGCTTCCGGTATCGTGCTCAGTCTTGAGCAGACTGAAAACTATGAACGTGAGCGTGGACCAGAGGGCAGTCGCGACAAATGGCACGATCGCTCAGTCGGTATCAACGAGATAACAGCGAAAAGCATCGGCAAGTGGATGCCGGAGGAATTAATCAAGCTGGCCGAAAGACAAACAAAGAAATAGCGTTCGTAGTCAGTGGTCAGTAGTCGTAGTTAGGTTTTGTCTCCTCGTTCGTGTTGTTTCGTGGATTGTGCTGACCTAAATAAAGAACGATCCACCAATCTACACGAATACTAAGACACGAAGCCACACGAAATACTGACGCGGAACAATGGCCGGCGGACTACGAACCACGGACCACGGACCAAGATAATGAGCTTTCTTAACAACCTTCTACTGGATCCGAAATATCAAACAACAAATCCTCGAACGGCGGATCAGATCGATGATCCCGAGATCATCATCAGTCCGGATACACGGCGCGACGATAGACTCCCTCCCGGTCAATCACGCACAAAGAAATGGCCAGTGCTCGACGCGCACGGGGCTCCTGAAATTGAATTAGCAACCTGGTCGTTTGCAGTAGACGGATTCGTCGAGCGTCCTCAGCAGTGGTCGCTGGATGAATTCATGCAATTGCCTGCCGCGCGAGTGTATGCCGATTTCCATTGTGTGACGCGATGGTCCAGGCTCGACAACGTATGGAGCGGAGTTCCAACTCGTGAAGTCGCTCGCATCGCTGGTCTGAAGCCGGAAGCGAAGTTTGTACTCGCTTCGGCGTACGACTACGGTTGGACGACAAATATTCCTATTGAGTTTTTCCTCAAGGATGACGCGCTCTTTGCGTGGTCTCACGATGGTGCTCCCATCCCGCTCGAGCACGGTGGTCCGGTGCGTTTGATTGTGCCGCAGCTCTATGCGTGGAAGTCGGCGAAATGGGTCAAAGGCGTGACGTTTTTGGAAACAGACAGCGCGGGATACTGGGAACAAGGTGGCTACCACATGCGCGGTAATCCCTGGATGGGTGGCGACGGCGAACGCTTCCGATAGTGAATTGGAGTTCGCTGACGTGAGTAATGAATCAAAGCCCAAAGACGCCGCGGCCGTAATTCTCATACGGCACAAGACTGACAAGACGAATCCTGAAGTCTTTTGGGTCCAGCGCAGCGATAAGCTCGCGTTCCTTGGTGGCTTCTACGCGTTTCCCGGCGGCCAGCTTGATTCGACTGACAGTGAAGCAACTGTTCTGAATTGCGGCGACCCGCAACAGGCAGCGATGATCAGCTGCGCAGCGCGCGAGTTGTTTGAAGAGCTCGGAGTCCTGCTGGCACGAGGCGCCGATTTGTTAACTAAAGGCCAGCGCGCTTCGTTGCTCGACGATCTTGAGTCCGGACGAATGGCGTGGCCGGCACTGCTCAAGCACTACGACTTGCAGCTTGATGCTAATGACTACACATTTGCAGGTCGCTGGGTCACTCCTCCGTTCAGCCTGCGTCGCTTTGATACCTGGTTTTTCCTCGTCAACTGTCCTCCCAAACAACAGCCCCACGTGCACGGTGATGGTGAACTTGCTCATGGCGAATGGGTACGTGCGGCTGAAGGTTTTCAACGATGGGAGCGCTCGGAAGTTTTAGCTGTGCCGCCAATTCTTCACGCACTCAGTACTCTTGCTGGTGGTATGGGATCCGATCTCGTGGACAGGTTTCTTGCGGTGCCGCATGCCCACGCCGAGCCGAAGCGTAGAATTGAATTCCAAACCAACCTGATCTGTTTTCCGGTTCGGACGCCGACAAAGCCTCCAGCAACACACACCAACTGTTACCTTATTCATACTACTCGCGAATTGCTGATCGTTGATCCCGGTTCGCCTTTTGAAGAGGAACAGCAGGCGCTGGCAGAGTGCGTTAGCGATCTTTTGAGAGAGAGTCGAACCGTAAATCAGATAGTCCTGACGCACGTCCATCCGGATCACGTAGCGGGCGTAAATGCTTTGCGAAAGCATCTGGGAGGTGAGGTGACGGTTTCAGCTCATCATCTGACTGCCGAAGGTCTCAAAGATTCAATCCGCGTGGACCGATTTGTTCGCGACGGCGATTTGATCGAGCTGGATGGCGTGCCTCAAATCAAATTCCGGGCGATTCACACTCCAGGACATGCACGCGGTCACCTGTGCTTGCACCATGAGCAGAGCGGAACTTTGCTCACGGGTGACAACATCCTCGGCCTGGGTTCTGTGCTGATTGATCCTCCGGAAGGAAACATGCGCGACTACCTCGACTCACTCCGGCGCATGGGCGAACTACCGGGTCTGCGTGTGCTTTTTGGTGGTCATGGTCCACCGATGGCAAACGCATACGGAAAGATCAACGAATACATCTCGCACCGGCTCGAACGAGAGCAGAAGATACTGGATGCGGTGCGGTCCGGTGCCTCAACACCACGCGAGATTGTCAGCGTGGTTTACACCGATGTATCGCCGAAAGCCCACGCAATGGCGGAACGTGCTGTCCTGGCTCACCTCGAAAAACTGCAAGCTGATGGTTTAGTCAACGTGGAAGCCGGCGGAACGTATATAGCCGCCGATTAACGCGGATCAGACTTCAAATAAATCAGCGTTGCTTCGTTCCTCTCATCCGCGGTACCCGCGTAATCCGCGGCCCAAATTTTCCCAACGCCAAATTCCCTCCTGTTCGTAAGTTTGGTTCTTTCCGGTTAGAATCTTTCAAACTATGGGAACAGCAAAAACTCTGCGTGAGCTTCGAGAGAGCGGTTATCGCACGCGGTCCGTCAAAGACGAGTTGCGCGCGAATCTCATCAGAAAACTACGTGCCGGTGAAAAACTCTTTCCCGGCATATCGGGTTACGACGAGACAGTTATCCCGCAACTGGTTAACGGGCTGCTTTCACGACATAACCTGATCTTGCTCGGCCTACGTGGTCAGGCAAAGAGCCGTATCATTCGACAGCTTACCGCGCTGATGGACGAGCGGATTCCAATCATCGACGGTTCTGAGGTCAACGACGACCCATTCCACCCAATCTCCGCCTACGGACGGCAGCTCGTTGAGTCGGAGGGTGACAATACGCCAATCGCTTGGATAGATCGTGATGCGCGCTTCGTTGAGAAGCTGGCAACGCCTGACGTGACGATTGCAGACATCATAGGCGACGTCGATCCGATAAAAGCCGCGAAAGGAGGTCACCTGCTGAGCGACGAGCTCACGATTCATTACGGCCTTCTTCCCCGCGCAAACCGCGGCATCTTTGCCATCAACGAATTGCCTGACCTCGCCGGAAAAATCCAAGTGGGACTTTTCAACATCATGCAGGAAGGCGATGTTCAGATTAAGGGTTATCCCGTTCGATTGTCCCTCGACATCATGCTGATCTTCTCAGCCAACCCTGAGGACTACACCGCGCGCGGAAAAATCATCTCCCCGCTCAAAGATCGCATCGGCGCAGAGATCATGACGCACTATCCAAAAGATCTGCAGACTGCGGTTTCCATCACGCAGCAGGAAGCCTGGACCAGACGCGACGGATTGAATGGAAGGCTCGAGGTTCCGGCGTTTGTAGCAGAACTCATCGAGCAAATGGCCTTTGAAGCGCGTGACGATCAGAGAATCGACAAACGCTCAGGAGTATCGCAGCGAATGCCAATTACAGTGATGGAGTCGGCGATCTCGAACGCAGAACGACGAGCACTGCTGACCGGTGAAGAGGAGATCGTCCCTCGGGTTGCCGATATTTACGCAGCGATTCCGTCAATAACAGGAAAGATGGAGCTGGAGTACGAAGGCGAACAGATCGGCGCTGAGCGAATTGCTAAGGATCTTATTAAGAGAGCTGCTGGTGAGATCTTCGAGGGATACTTCGTAGGCATCGACTTTACGCGCACGGTGCGTTGGTTTGATGAAGGCAATAATTTGCGGCTCGGAGATACGGCTTCGGCTGAGGAGTGCTGCCGCTTGATTGAGGCGGTACCCGAGTTGGCCGAGTCAGCCACAATTCCTTTCGACTTCAAACAATCGGATCCAGCCCTATTTGTTGCGGCATGTGAATTCGTCCTTGAAGGTCTCTATGCTGAGAACAAGATCAGCCGCAACGAGGAAGGGAGCTACACAGCGGCTACGAAAGCACGCAAAGACCGCCGCGGCATGATCTACGACGATCTAACTGAGACCGGGAAATATAGCTGAAGAGGAATTGGCCACAGATGAGCACGGATAAAACACGAGAGTTTGCAATGAGGTCGTCGGTCCATCAGAAAGTGGTTTGATCAGTTTCTTCTCCTTTTTCAGTGTAAATCTGTGTTCATCTGTGGCTAATTAATTCTATGCGTTTTACTCGATACTCCAAGTTCAAAGGCTTCGATGTTTCAGCCATAAACCTTGGCGATCTGATGGAGTCGCTCGCGGATTCGCTTCTGGATTCCGGTTACACCGACGACTACTACTGGACTCGCCAGCGGCAGCCGCTCAATACGTCTCTCGATCAGCTCCGTCGCGCATTACTGCAGGCGCTGCTTGAACAAGGACTCCTTGACGAGCGCCAAGTCCAGGAAATGCTTGCCGAGAACGACGGTAAGTTCAAAGGCTCGCTGCTTGAAGAGCTGCTCAATGAATTGATCGAGCGCCTTGTCGATGAGGGTTATCTCACGCTGCACGAGGAGCCACCCGAACAACCGGGACAACGACCACGAGTCGGGAACCCGGAAGTTTCCGAGCCGTTGCCGAGCAACGTTAAGTTTGAAGTAACTGAGAAGGGTCTCGACTTTCTTGGCTACAAGACCCTGCGAAGTCTCCTGGGTAGTTTGGGCAAAAGCTCTGTCGGCCGTCATGACACTGCTCACCTGTCGACAGGCATTGAAGCTGCTGCAGCCAGCAAGCCGTACGAATTCGGTGACACAGTAAACTTGGACGTGAATACAACTTTGCTGTCCGCGATTCAGCGTGAAGGACTGAAGGTTCCACTCAACCTCGAATACAAAGATCTTCATGTTCATCAATGCGATTACCAGTCGTCTTGTGCTACCGCTGTAATGCTCGATTGTTCCCATTCGATGATTCTGTACGGTGAAGATCGTTTCACGCCCGCCAAGAAGGTAGCGCTCGCACTCGCTCACCTGATTCGCACACAGTACCCGGGAGATACGTTAAAGATAGTTCTTTTTCACGACACCGCAGAGGAATTGCCGCTTGCGAAGCTTGCGACTACGCAGGTTGGTCCATATCACACCAACACTGCAGAGGGGTTGAGACTATCACGCCGAATCCTGCAATCTCAGCGCAAAGAGATGAAGCAGATCGTGATGGTTACGGACGGCAAACCTACAGCTTGCTTCCTTGAGTCAGCTGCTTCCTCCGCGACAGTTGGAAATGGCGGTCGCCGGCTTTATAAGAACTCGATGGGTGGTGATCCTTTTGTCATGGCCGAAACTTTCAAAGAGGTCCAGGCCTGTCGTAAAGCGGGGATCATGATTAATACCTTCATGCTCGCCAGTGACTACTACCTGATCGACTTTGTGAAGCAGATGACAGCGATGACGAGCGGCAAAGCCTACTTTGCTAATCCAAACAATCTATCTCAATTTGTTCTGATTGATTTTCTCCGGCGCAGAAGTAGCCGCATCAAGTAAACTCAACCGTTCCTTTTTCCGGGAGCAGGGCTCTCGATCAGTACCTTCGATCGTACAGTTCGCAGTTTTACGAACATGAACTTGAGTCAAAGTCAGCGCTTTCCCCGGCGAACATTTGTGCCTTACCTCGTTCTGGTCGTTGGCCTCATCAGCACCTCGATTGCCTGCTATTACATCGCTCGGACAGCCCGCGCCAAGGATCGCGTTCGGTTTGACGCCTCAGTGGAAGAGCTAACCACATTTATCAGAGGCCGGCCTCGGCTTTATATGGAGCTCCTGCGCGCTGGAAGTGGACTATACACAGCGAAGCCGCAGATCAAGCTGAATGACTTTCAAAACTTCGTCGCTCGCCTGAACCTTACCAGTCAGTATCCCGGTGCGCAGGGCATTGGTTTTGTAGCCCGCGTGCCTCACTCGCAAAAGGATTCGTTTGTTCAGTCAATGCAGCAGCAAGGATTGAAGGGATTCAGTATTTCATCCTCAGAAGCTCAGGATGAATACTACCCGGTAGTATCTTTTGCCGCCCTCGAGCAAGGCGCGAGTGTGCCGATTGGCTATGACATGCACATGGACCAGGTTCGCCGCGCGGCAATGGAACGCGCTCGCGACTCGGCCCTTCCCGCTGCAACAAGTCGGGTAATCCTGAGTCAGGGAGGTGAGGAACGCGATCAGTCCGGCTTCATTATCTATGCGCCAGTGTACAGCACCAACTTAGTGCCGGAGACCGTTGCCGGACGGCGTGAAGCTATAAACGGATTTCTGTTCAGCCAGTTTCACGTCGGGGACCTTATCAAGGCCGTTCTCGCAAACAGAAATATTAACGACATAAATGTTCGAGTCTACGACGGCGCGGCAGAAAAGGCTGAAAACCTCCTCTATGACACCGACCCTGCAACCCCTCCAGCGAGAGGTCGTTTTTTGCATTCGAACAACATCGATGTCGCCGACCGATCCTGGACGCTTGTTTTCACCAGCACCCCAGGTTTCGCTTGGAGTGCCTGGTCCAACATTTATTCAACAGCAGGCGTGGGACTCCTCGTCACGTTGGTGTTGTTTGCGCTGACCCGCTCGCAGTCTAAAGCGCGCACAGCAGCTGAACAAGCAGCAGGAGAACTAAGAGAATCCGAGTCTACGATCCGATCAACCCTCAGTGAACGAGAAAAGGCTGAAGAGGCTTTAAGAGAAAGTGAAGAGCGGTATCGAGAGCTAGTTGAGAATGCCAACGACATCGTCTACACCCTGAGTCTCGAGGGTCAATTGACATCGGTTAACAAAGCTGCCGAAGCGATTACTGAATACTCGCGCAAAGAATTATTGTCGATGAAGATCAATGACATCCTCACTCCTGATTCTGGAAAACTTGGCATCCAGATGCTCGATCGGAAAATTGCCGGTCAGCAAAGAACAAACTACGAAGTCGATCTGATTTCGAAGAGCGGCTTGATCGTCGCGCTCGAAATCAGCAGCAGGTTGGTCTTTAAGGGCGGCCAGCCGATCGGCGTTCACGGCATCGCACGTAACATCACTGCTCGCCGTCGAGCGGAAGAAGCGATGCGCGAGGCCGATCAACGCGCTCTGTCGGAATATGAAAGACTGCTCGAGAGAATCTCGAGCCTCGCCCAGGCCCTCGGGACTGCGAGGGATCTGCTGACTATATTCCGGAGCCTTCGGGACTTCACGCAGACCTCGGTCAACTGCGATGGCATCTTTGTATCGCTATACGATCCAGTGCGCGATGTTCGCACGGCAGTTTACGGATGGGGCGATGGCTACGAGATAGACACATCCGAGTTGCCGCCGATGCGCGTCACGACAACGGGCCCTAACAGCCGAGCAATCCGAACCGGTGAGATAGTCATAACTGACGACTATATGACCGCGACGAGCGCAAGCCCTGGAATCATCGTGGGGCCCGACAACGGCTTGCGCCCACAGTCATCGTTGGCTGTGCCGATGGCTGTCATGGGCCGCATCATCGGCACAATTGAAGTTCAGAGTTACGAACGAAGAGCGTTCGGCGAGGAGAGCGTTACTGCAATGCGCATGGCTGCTAACCTCGCGGCCGTGGCTATCGAAAACGTCAGGCTGCTCGATCGCGAAAGTAGCGCAAGGGCTGCTGCTGAAGAGTCAAATCGTCTAAAGGACGAATTTCTCGCCACGGTCTCCCACGAACTCCGCACACCATTGACTGCAATCCTCGGATGGTCTCGCATGCTCGAATCGGGATCGCTCGAGAGTGATGTCGCCACTCGCGCGATTGAAACCATCCGCCGCAATGCTAAAACGCAGTCGCAGATCATCGACGACATTCTGGACGTCTCAAGAATCATCACGGGCAACCTCTATCTCGACCTGCACCCAATTGAACTTGCCCCGGTAATCGAGGCAGCAATCAACGTCGTTAGACCAACTGCCGATGCGAAGGGAATCAAGATCGAGACAGATTTTGATACGGATCCGGCTGTAGTTTCCGGCGATGGCAACCGGCTACAGCAGGTCATCTGGAATCTGGCTTCGAACGCCGTCAAGTTCACTCCCAGTGGTGGTAAAGTGACAGTGGCGCTCCATCACAAAGATTCTCAGATAATCATCACCGTAGCCGACACAGGCAGTGGGATCAGTCCGGACTTCCTACCATTTGTCTTCGATCGATTTCGCCAGGCCGACAGCACCACAACACGGCAGTTTGGAGGTCTTGGGTTAGGACTGGCGATTGCGCGTCACATCGTCGAAATACACGGCGGCACCATCTCGGCGTTCAGTTCTGGAGAGGGTAAGGGCGCGACCTTCACCGTCAGCTTGCCCGTAATCGACTCAGTTTCCAGATCGCAGGAAGTCGGAGCAGCAAAGGCGAGAGAAGCTGACCCGCTGTCCTTGACCGGTCTCCATGTTCTGCTTGTTGATGACGACGCTGATACTCTGGAACTCATCTCCGCAGCATTGACACGCAAGAACGCTCGGGTCACGGCAGTATCTTCCGCAGGAGCCGCGCTGGAAGCAATCAAACTCTCACAACCGGACGTGCTGGTTTCCGATATTGCGATGCCGGGAGAAGATGGATATGAATTGATTCAAAAGGTACGTGCCCTGGATTTTGGTCCGAGAAGAATTCCTGCAGTCGCGATTACTGCGTACGCTAAAGAGGAGGATAGAACGCGAGCGTACTCAAGCGGCTTTCAGGGTTATCTCGCGAAACCCGTCGAACTGTCCGAGTTAATCCAGGCAGTGGCCCAGGCGGCCGGAAGAAATGTTGGCTAACATTGATGACGAAAGTTCAGGTTAACGAGATCGGAATCGCTTACGAGGATCATGGAAGTGGACCTCCAGTTATTCTGCTACACGGTTACCCTTTCAATCGATCACTTTGGCGAGAGCAGGTCGAAGCTCTTCAGGCAACTCATCGAGTCATCACACCCGATCTTCGCGGACACGGAGAAAGCGACGTCGCGCCCGCAACGATGGACCAAATGGCGCGCGATGTGGCAGCGCTCATGACGCGACTGGAAATTCCCAAAGGAGCCGTCGGCGGCCTCTCGATGGGTGGTTACGTTACCTTGGCGTTCTATCGAATGTTCCCTGAGCGAGTTCAGGCGTTGATCCTCGCGAATACACGGGCATCGGCGGACACGGATGAAGCAAGAGCAGTTCGCGCTCAACAGTCGGAACGTGCACTGCGTGAAGGCATGGAACCAATTGCCAACGAAATGTTACCCAAGCTTCTCACCGCTAAGACAAGAGCGGAACGCCCAGAGATCGTCTCTCGTGTGCGTGAAATGATGTTAAATACCAAAACGGAAGGTGCAGCGGCAGCACTCTCCGCAATGGCCGGAAGACACGACCACATTGGTTTGCTATCGCGAATCGATGTCCCAACGCTGATAATTGTAGGTCGTGAAGATCCGATCACTCCTGTGAAAGACTCCGAGTTAATGCATCGCGAAATTCGCGAATCGCGCCTCGAAGTGATCGAGAACGCAGCGCATGTGTCGAACCTCGAGCAAACCGAGCAATTCAACCAAGCGGTGCAGACGTTTCTAAGTTGATCGACTATGGGCAGCTTTCAGAAGTTTACGATTGAAGAGCGAGTTCGCTGGGGCGACGTCGATGCTGCCGGGATTATCTTCTACGGCTCATACATACGCTTCTTTGAGTATGCCGAGACGGAGTTGTTTCGCGCAGCTGGGTTGCCTTACGGTGTGATGTTCGACCAGCTGGACATCTGGTTGCCGCGCGTCCATCTCGAAAATGATTTTTATCGTGCCGCAAAGTTGGACGATCTACTCGAGGTCTCAGTCTTCGTTGGAAAGGTTGGCCGCTCGTCGCTGCGTCTGGATTTTGAGGTACGACGAAAAGGCGAATCGGAGTTGATCGCCAGCGCACATTTCGTCATGGTGACAGTGAAGCGTGGTACGTTCGAAAGCATTCCTGTACCAAAAGAATTGATTACGAGACTTACCCCCTATACGAAGCCCGCTGAATCATCAGGTTGACTCAACCTTTGCGTCTTTACCTTCTTCGCGCCTTTGCGCGATCGGATGTTGCAGGGGGTGGTCACGCAAAGACGCCAGGAAAGCAAAAACGCACAGATGCACAAATACGACCGCAGCGAAACACTGGATGAGAGAACGATCGATCCTGACCCCATAAGGCAATTTCAAAGCTGGTTCGAAGACGCGCGAGCCGAGAACCTGATCCTGCCCGAAGCAATGACTCTGGCAACTGCCACTAAAGATGGACGGCCGTCTGCACGTTTGGTGTTACTGAAGGAAGTTGATGATCGTGGGTTTGTCTTCTATACGAATTACCGCAGCCCGAAAGGACGAACGCTCGACGAAAACCCCTACGCGTCGCTTGTTTTCTACTGGCCTCAACTCGAGCGGCAGGTGAGAATTGAAGGCACTGCAAGTCGCCTTTCCCCTGAAGAGTCAGATGCGTACTTTCGCTCGCGGCCCCGTGATAGCCAGATAGGTGCGCTCGCCTCTCCACAAAGTGAAGTGATCGATAGTCGTGAAATTTTGGAGCGGAGATTTAGTGAACTTGAGGAGCTCTACAGAGATCGTCCGGTAGACCGGCCATCGCACTGGGGTGGTTATCGAGTGAAGCCCGAACGAATCGAGTTCTGGAAGGGCCGCCCCGGCAGACTACACGATCGCATTCTCTATGAATTGCAACCTGACGGCTCATGGTCCATCAAGCGTCTCGCGCCGTGAACACGTTGATTAATCAAATGGGACGGAAGGCGCTGCGGGCCAGTTTCTTTTTCAAGTCGGTGTAGCCCTGATCCCCTGCTACGAGGTCGCCGAGCACACGCTTGATGCCTCGGTGTCCACGCGCGAATTCAATCATCCTCTCGGTAAAGGGAGCTCCCCAGAAATTCCCGTAAAAGCGGCGACGCATTTGGCTTGCTCGCTGCAACTCTCTGCCAAAGTCTTCTCGCCACCGTTGTTCGTAATTAAGCGGTTCACCCGCGAGATAGCTTTCAGCGAACAGCTCTGCGGAGCGCAACGCGTAATAGATGCCCTCACCTGTAACAGGATCAGCGAAGCCAGCAGCGTCGCCTAGCAGCGCCCAGTTCTCTCCACACGCTACTCGTTTGTTCCACATCGAAGGTGACAGTCCGGGGATTCTCGCTGCATAACGCTCTGCTGTCGAACGCAGCGCTCGCATGATGCACTCGTCGCGTTCCGAATCTTTCTTCCTACTCACCCACAGTTTCGCTTCAGGATCTTCTCGTTGCCTGTAATAGCCGAGCATAAATTGCCAGAGAAGGTCATCCAGCGGCCGGTGTTCAAAAGCGTCCTGAGTCGTCGCGATGCCGAACGAGATGTGGTCCAAACGGGGAAAGGCCCAGGCATAGCCGATCCAGTTAGGCAGGAATGCCACGACGGTCGGGGCCTCACCTGTTCCCGGCAGCGGAGCCCGATAGCCAAAAGCGACTTCCATTTCCGAAGCAGGCAATGGCGGGACGAACATCCGCGCGATTGCGCTGTTAGCCCCGTCGGCTGCCACCAGCCATTTGCTCCAAGACTCATCACCGTTCGCATGCTTTACTCTCCACCCGTCCTGAGTTCGGTGAAGGGACCTTGGTGAGACTTTTTCAGAGAAGACCGCGGCTCCTTCGTCTCTGGCGCGATCGCGAAGATAGCTGTCGAGCGCGATTCGCGAGTAGATCGCGAAGGGTTCTGCCAGATCGAGATGGATGCGTTTTCCTGACGGCGAGTACATCTCGAGTTCGCTGACTGTTCGTCCGACCGCATTTAGCAACTGCGGCCACAATTTGAGAGCTTTCGAGGTAACGCCTCCACCGCAAGCCTTTGGTTCTCCTTCAGGACGCCCGTCGAAAAGCGCGACAGGAACATGCGCCTTCGCGAGAAGTTCTGCAGCGAACGACCCGGCAGGTCCTGCTCCAACAATCAACACATCGAAACGTTTCATTCCGTTGCCATCATAAGAGTCTGACTTGAATGGGACAACCACAGCTCACCGCAGAGCTTGAACTATCAACTCTTTGCTATAGAATAACCGCGTTCCCGAAAACCAAATCGATCCAAGGGCTGCGACGCTTACGAACATGTAGGCCTGCCCGCAAGCTCAGCCGGCCAGGCTTAATGGTGACGGGCAATGGCAGATTGCAGTTCATTAGTCTTTTCTGGTATCGCACCGCACCCGCCAATCATGGTCCCTGAGGTGGGTCGCGAATCGATTGCCGAAGTCAAGCGTTCAATCGAAGGTATGGCCGAACTCACTCGCCGTATCATCGACAGCGACGCCGAATCGGTCATCCTGATCTCGCCTCATGCTCCCCTGGATCCCGTAGCGTTCGTTGCTTATTCAGGTCCTGTACTCAATGGTGACTTCGCTGACTTCCGCGCGCCCGCTACTACAATCGAAGCATCATTAGATGAGGAGTTGCTGAATGCGATAAAGCGAACGGCTGAAGCAGACTCACTCGAGATCATTGATCTCAGAGCTCGCAAGCTGGACCACGGCACGGCTGTCCCACTTTATTTCCTGCAACAGAATGGATGGAAAGGCGCCGTTGTGGCGCTCGGGTATAGCTTTCTAAGTAACGAGTTGCATCTTCGCTTCGGCGAATGCATCAGGAAAGCCGTCGATGAAGTCGGGCGCAAGGTAGCGTTCGTTGCGAGCGGTGACTTAAGCCACCGGCTCAAACCAGAAGCACCCGCCGGCTACAACCCAATCGCGCATGTATTCGACGATGAAGTTGTTGGCGCCATCACCGACAACAGGCCCGACCGCATTATTCACATCGATCCCGAGCTGAGAAGAATGGCCGGTGAATGTGGTTACCGTTCAATGCTAGTTGCCCTCGGCGCCGCAAGGGAGCTGCCGCTTGCAGGAGATGTCCTTACCTACGAAGCTCCTTTTGGCGTCGGCTATCTTGTCGCTCAAGTAACCAACGCAAAAGCTCAGCCCGCGGATGAACCGCCGATAAGGCTTGCGGATGAGAGTCGTGAAGGTCGGGAGATTGCGAAGCTCGCACGCGCGGCGGTCGAAACTTTTGTTATCACCGGTCAGAAAATCGACCGACCTGCGGATATCTCAGGCTTGTTGGCGGCAAGAGTTGCTTGTTTCGTTTCGCTGAAAACCGGTAATGGCGAACTGAGAGGATGCATTGGAACGATTGAGCCGACGGAAGACAATCTTGCTGAGGAAGTCATTGCTAATGCAATTAACTCCTGCACGCGCGATCCGCGGTTTCCTCCAGTCGAGCGTCACGAGCTGCGCGAGCTGGTCTATTCTGTTGACGTGTTGAGCGTACCTGAACCCACTACCTTCGCCGGCCTCGATCCGGCGATCTTTGGTGTAATCGTGGCGGACGAAGACGGAAATAGACGAGGATTGCTGCTACCGGATATCGAGGGCGTTGACACAGCGACGAGGCAAGTTGAAATCGCTACCCGAAAAGCCGGAATAGCTTCGGGCGAGCCCGTCAACCTTTTCCGTTTTTCGGTGCAGCGATTTCGCGAGGTATAGCCGCAGATTAGACGTCGAGATTTCTCACATCCAGCGCGTTGTCTTCGATGAATTTGCGTCGGGGCTCCACTGCATCTCCCATCAACACAGTGAAAATCTCATCCGTTTCAACCGCGTCATCTATTCTGACTTCGAGCAACGTCCTCTTGTCCGGGTTCATTGTCGTCTCCCACAACTGTTCCGGATTCATCTCACCCAAACCCTTGTAGCGCTGAATACTGAGATCCTTCTTTGCTGCAGCCAGGACCTTCTCCAGCAGTGCTTCACGTGTTGGAATCTCTTCCTGAGATCCGTTTTGGCCCGAGATGAAAGGTGGCGCCAGCTTATCTTCGAGCGCGAGGTGCAACTCAACCGCCTTTTGAAACTCGACGTAACTTGCGAGGTTCCAGTCAATGGCTACTTGCAGACCCGAGTTACTGGTAGTTTCGATTGCCCACAATCCGTGTTCTTCATCCGTGGACAACTCAGTCTTGTATCCGGCCTTTGCAAGCAAGCCTTCCACTTTCGCCATAAGGTCGCCATCTTGAAAGATCTTTCTGAGCGTAAGCTTGTCTTTTCTGAGAACGCCCTTCTTACCTGCGAACGCTTCGAGCAGAGCCGTTAACAGTCGCTCGTCCCCTCCTAGCCGTCGTGCCGCTCGTTCGCAATAGCGCTTGTAGTCAACCATCTTCTCGAGGGCAACCGCGAGATCGCGACCGTCAAGCGCGATGTTCGAGCCCGCGGACGTTATGCTGATATCCGCGGTAGCCTGGCGCATCAGATAGTGAATCATCGCGCCTTCGTCCTTGATGTACTCCTCTTTCTTTCCGCGCTTCACCTTGAACAATGGAGGCTGAGCGATGAAGACATGGCCGCGCTCGACCAACTCAGGCATCTGCCTATAGAAGAAAGTGAGTAACAAAGTGCGAATGTGGGAACCGTCGACGTCAGCGTCGGTCATGAGAATAATCTTGTGATAACGAAGCTTCGTAATGTCGAAGTCTTCTTTTCCGATTCCCGTACCGAGTGCTGTAATAAGCGATTTGATCTCGCTGTGGCCAAGCATCTTGTCGAAGCGCGCCTTTTCGACATTAAGGATCTTGCCTTTCAACGGCAGGATCGCCTGATTCTTCCGATCGCGACCCTGCTTTGCTGAGCCACCGGCGGAATCTCCTTCGACAATGTAGATCTCTGATAGCGTCGGGTCGCGCTCCTGACAATCCGCCAGTTTTCCCGGAAGCATGGAAGAGCCCATCGCACCTTTGCGGACGATTTCCCGGGCCTTCCGAGCTGCCTCGCGCGCACGAGCAGCGTCCAGGGACTTGCCTACCACTTTGCGCGCTACGCTGGGATTCTGCTCGAGGAACTCGGTAAGCTTCTCGTTAAGAAACGATTCGACAGCGCCTTTAACATCAGAGTTCAGTTTGCCCTTTGTCTGTCCTTCAAACTGCGGCTGCGGTAGCTTCACTGAGATTACTGCTACCAACCCTTCGCGCACGTCGTCACCGGTCAATGAGCCTTTGAAATTCTTCGCGAGGCCTGACGACTGCGCATAGGCGTTGATCGTACGCGTAAACGCTGATCTGAACCCCGAAAGGTGTGTTCCCCCGTCAACGGTGTTGATGTTGTTCGCAAAGGAATAGACCTTTTCGTCGTAGCCGTCGTTGTACTGAATGGCGACTTCGAGTGACAGACTCTCGCTCTCTCTTTCGAAATAGATAGGCTTGTCGTGAAGTGTCGTCTTGTTTTTGTTGAGGTGCTTTACGAATTCAGCAATTCCGCCTTTATAGTAAAACTCGTGTGACCGCTCGGGTTCTTCGCGTTCGTCCTTGATGGTGATCCGAATACCTTTATTAAGAAATGCTTTTTCTCTGAGACGCTCTGACAATTTGTCGAAGCTAAATTCAGTAACATCGAAAATCTGCGTATCGGGTTTGAATGTAATTTTTGTTCCACGCTTCCGCGTCTTCCCGGTCTGCTTCAACGGCGCCTGAGGAATCCCGCGAACGTATTCCTGTTCAAACGTCTTTGACTCTCTCCAGATCTCAAGATGCAACTGCTCAGACAGGAAGTTCACACAAGAAACGCCCACGCCGTGGAGACCGCCGGAGACTTTGTAAGCATTCGAATCGAACTTGCCGCCGGCGTGAAGCTTTGTCATCACAACTTCAGCAGCAGATCTTCTTTCTTTTTTGATCTCGTCGACGGGTATTCCCCGGCCGTTATCAACAACTGTGATCGAGTTGTCGAGATGAATGGTCACCTCGACCGTGTCGCAATACCCCGCCAACGCTTCATCGATGGAGTTGTCGACCACCTCGTAGACAAGATGATGGAGACCGAGTTCGCCCGTCGAGCCGATGTACATGGCTGGCCGCTTGCGAACCGCATCCCTTCCTTCGAGAACAGTGATTGATGAAGAGTCGTAGGACATGCTTTTCTTATTTGTTACCGTCGTTCCTGATGCTGACAAATACTTTCTCCTTACTTTCTCGACCTGGAGCTCTAACGAGAGTGCTATACGCCAACTGACGTTCAGCTAAACAAGGCTTGACGAGGCGGGGGCGACTTTTGTATCCGCCCCTGCGTTTTGGACTCTACCGTCTGCAATTTCGTACAAATTTGCCTTGGAAAGAAAGCTCTCGACGTGGCGTCGTTTGGAGGTCGTAATGAACGTTTGAGTGCGGCCCTCCAGGTATTCCAAAAGATCTTTGATTCTCCTTTCATCCAGTTCCGCATCGACGTCGTCGATGATGAAAATTGGATGTTCATCCCGGCTCGAATTATACAACGAAATCGCTGCTAAGTCTAATAGTAACAATGCGCTACGCTGTTGTCCGGAGCTGCCGTAAACCCGGATTTCGCGCCCGTCCAGAAGAATCTCGAGGTCATCCCGGTGAGGACCCAGAAGTGAGTAGCCGGCCGCGAGTTCAGCGGGTAGTCTGAGCTCCAATCTTTCACGCAAAAGCGTCTCGTAATCGGTCAAATCTCCCTTGCCTTCGAGTGCCGAAACGTACCGAATCGCAAGGTGTCGCCGGTCGAAGAGTTGCCGCTCCAACGAACCGCCCAATTTTTCAACGTAATCGGTCCGAACACCGTGGATCTCCGCTGCGAGTTGAATCAGTTGATCATTCCACGGTGCAACCAGATCGTGGGTTCGACCGAGGCTGAATTCGCCTTCCGCGGCGGACTGCAAAATCCTGTTCTTCTGCTTGATTACCCGCGTGTAGTCGGAGATGGTCCGGATGTAAGCAGGGCGTAACGACGTCGCGCCACGGTCGATGAAGCGTCTTCGTGCTTCAGGGATGCCACGTACTACCTCGAGATCGTCAGCCGTAAAAGAGAAGACCTGCAACTGACCCAAATAACTTGCTAGGGGCTCGCGCTTGCCGTTTATTGAAAGCGCTTTGGTTTTTCCATGAATACTCACTTGTAAGTCCCGTTCAAGACTCTGTCCGCCGACGATTCGGCCGCGGATTACAGCTGAGTCCGCTCCGAACGCTATTGTTTCCTGCAGTCGTGACGTACGGAATGATTTAGTTCTGGCTAGCACATGGATCGCTTCAAGCCAGTTCGTCTTACCCTGACCGTTGTTGCCAAGAATGATGTTTAGGTGGGATCCCCAGCGGATATTGCCGCTCAGATTTCGAAAGTGAGTAGCCTCAATCGAATCGAGCAGCATACGCAGATTTTAACATAGCAAATGATGCTTGATTGGGGAGAGTGGCTGAGCAAATGAAAAGCGCTCTCGTCCATAGACGAGAGCGCCTCCGGGTGCAGTTTAGTGACGCTTACAACCGCATCGGCATCACGATGTATTTGTACTCGTAATCTCCGTTTTCTGTCGGTCTGAGCTGGGCTTGAGAGTTCGAGTCTTTGAACTCGAATGAGATTTTTCCTTCGCCGATTACATTCAAGAACTCCTGCAGATACTGCGCGTTGAAACCGATATCCGATTCTTCTCCGGTGTATTCAGTCTGAACAGTTTCGTTCGCCTCACCCTCTTCGGCATTTTGAGAACTGATAACGAGTTGATTCGGCTCGAGATGGAACCGGATAGCATGAGAACGCTCGTCAGCCATTAACGCAACACGACGGATGGCTTGGTTCAGTAGAGCTCCATCAAATTCAACTGACTTGTCATTCGACTTTGGCATTACCATCTCATAGTTCGGGAATTGACCATATAACATCCGCGATATAAGAAGACGTGGTCCAACTTCGAAGTAGATGTGATTCTCATCCATCCCAAGGCTAATGTCTTCATCGAACCCTGCAGCTAGTTTCGTTAGTTCGGCAAGTGTCTTTCTTGGGATCAACGTATCGATCGTGGTGTCTTTGCTACCGTTCCGGGTTACGTTCTTGCGTTCGCAGTAAGCCAAGCGGTGACCATCTGTAGTTACCATTCTGGCAGTGTCGTTATCCAAAACGAACTTCGCGCCCGACAAGGTGTATCGCGATTCTTCCTGCGTAATGGCGAAGATTGTTCGATCGATGAACGTTTTCAAAATGCCGGCCGGGAGTTTTGTCGGCGCCGACTTGAAGCTTGGCACTTCAGGGAAAGCGTCTCGAGCCACACCAACCAACTTAAACTTCGTACGATCACATTTGACTGTTACCCAATCGTTTTCCTCCTTCTTGAAACTCACCGGCGCATCAGGTAGCAAGCGAGCAATCTCAAAGAGCTTCCTGGCTTGGACACAAATTGAGCCCGGCGCAGTGATCTCGGCATCCATGTCGCAACGAATCGTTACATCGAGATCGGTTCCGGTAATTCGGATCGAAGTCTCTCCAACGGATTCGATCAGAATATTCGAAAGAACCGGAATCGTATTCTTTCTCTCGACAACCCCCTGAACAAAACCCAGCTCTTTCTGGAGATCCTGCTTACTTACAACGAACTGCATTTGACGAACTCCTTCGTTTCTTGATGGCGAGATACCGGTGCTCATTTGCTGTTACTACCTTTCTAAAAACTTATTTATTTCTCTAGTAGTACTAGTAGGGCCTGTGAATCGTGTGGAAAAATCGCTAACTCACGCAATGCAGGAGCTTTAGTATGAGACGCCACCTGCGCATCCATTCAACCGACTGTTAGTAAGCTTGTAGAAAAGTGTGACGGTCGCGAACCATATCACATTTCCACAGCGAAGTCTTTTGCGGCTTTTGAGGAAAGATCAATGAATAGCCCATTTTCTTTCCTACCAGCTAACAGTTTTGCGTTCGGATTTAGTGGAAAAGCCTGTTGAAAAACGCAGCGTTACTTCTGAATCATCTCACCGATCTCACGAACACGCTTTCGCAGATCACTGTCCGTCGAAACGAGAGTTTCGATCTTCTCAACAGAGTGCATCACTGTGGTATGGTGCTTCCCACCAAAAGCTCTACCGATTTCAGGAAAGCTGTGCTTCGTCATCTGCTTGCAAAGATACATCGCGACCTGGCGCGGAAGAGAGTATTGCCTGGCATTGCTCTTGGTCACTAATTCGCCAAGAGTGATGCGATAGCTCGATGCCACTGCTCTCTGTATCTGCTCGATCGTCACGATTCCTGGATCCTCGTCCGCTGCGATGTTTCGAATAGCGTCCTGAGCGAGAACCTTAGAAATCGGCTGACCGCGGAGTGATGAGATAGCAATTAAGCGAACCAGCGATCCCTCCAACTCACGTACATTATTTTTCACGCGGCTCGCTATGAAGAGCGCAATGTCATCATCGACCGCGATGCCCATTAGTTCTGCTTTACGTTTAAGAATGGCGACCTTGGTTTCGAGATCCGGAGGTTCGAGATCCGCGATTAGTCCCCACTCGAACCGCGAGTGAAGTCTCTCTTCCAGGGTAGGAATCTCACGCGGCGGACAATCCGAGCTGATAACGATCTGTTTCTGTTGCTCATATAACGCGTTGAAAGTGTGGAAGAATTCTTCCTGGGTCCGCTCTTTTCCCGCCATGAACTGCACATCATCGATCAAGAGCACATCAACTGATCGATATTTCTCGCGGAAGTTCTGAGTCTTGTCGTAACGAATAGCATTAATCAACTCGTTCATGAACTTCTCGGAAGAGATGTAGCAGAGTCTTAAGTGCTGATTCATGCGCTTTATCTGGTGCCCACAAGCATGCATCAGATGAGTCTTACCAAGTCCCACACCGCCATACAGATAAAGCGGGTTGTAAGTTTTTCCGGGAGCTTCAGCTACCGCTAGAGAAGCGGCATGAGCGAACTGATTGCACGAGCCCACGACAAAACTCTCAAACGTGTATTTTGAGTTTAACGAGAAATCGACTGAATGTGATTTCGGTGCAAACGCGTCGGCCGCAGCGGTGCCGTCTGATCCACGCGTCACCGCAAGTCGAGATTCCGTAACTGTTACCGTATTCGGGTTCTCGTTGGAAGGCAGCGAGGTTTCGTCGATCACCCAGGAGAGCGAGTACCCGCTCAAATGGATGTCTCTCATTGATTGGTCCAACAGATTCGAATAGTTACTTACGACCCAATCTCGTATCACATGATTGGGAGCGCGCAGCCGGAGCGTTCTGGCTGAGCGATCTAACTCTTCGAATTGAATCGGTTGAAACCAGGTCTCAAAGGTCTCGCGATTGACGCTTGCTCGAAGCGAGCGCAAAAGTTCATCCCAAACTGGGCTGGTCAAAAGAGCAGACATCTAACGGCCACCTTACAGGGTAATCAGATTGACATATACGACGGCTTATAACCATACATAGCTCACCATACCCAAGTGCCATTTCAGAGAGGACGGAAAAGTGCAAGATGCTGTTCAGAATGAGTTTTCCGGACGGCAGCACTTCTTTTTCCACAAACTTTTCCACAAAGATGTGGAAATTAACAAGTCCTTAAAGTAAAGCTTTAAGCTTAGGCATATCAATGAGTTACGAGGTTTGGTACCCGGCGGTCGGAGACTAGCACAGGTCTTTCCAGCTTATCAAGCGAGCTGCGTGGATAAAACATCACGCTTCGTCGAGAGACGCAACCAACCATTGGAGCGGTGCATCCGAGCACTGTTTTGATACAGGCTAACGTTTACCTGTTATTCGGATAGATGCTTTCTTGACATCAAGTTAAGTGCCCGTTAGTCTTACGCTTTTCTTTTATAGGGAGAATCGGCGACTATGGCAAAGCGGACGTTTCAACCAAATAACAGGCGACGAGCTAAGACACATGGCTTTCGCGCAAGAATGGCGACTAAGAATGGAAGATTGGTTTTGAAGCGCCGACGAGCTAAAGGCCGCAAGCGCCTCACACCAGCACACTACTAAGACCGACTCGCCAGATGACAGTGCATTTGCGAGGACGAACCGACTTTCAAAATGTCTATCGCAAGGGCAGACGTTACGATGGGTCGTTCATTAGCGTCTTCGTCCTTCCAAATGAACTGAGTTGTCATCGTTTTGGCGTAACGGCTTCCAGGAAGGCGCTCGGAAAGGCTGTTGAGCGTAACCGCGCCAAGCGATTGCTGCGCGAGTCGTTCAGGTTAAGCGATGATTTGCTGGAGGCGTTAGAGAGAAGTTACGACTGGGTTCTAAATGCTAAGGCGCGACTGGCTGGACGTAAGCTCAACGTCGCTTTCGAAGAGTTTTCCTCGGTCGTACAGAAAGTAGCACACGACGAGACTGCGACATAAGTCCGGCTACGCGAGAGAACGTGAAAAGGATTCTGATTTCACTGCTGAAGACTTACAAGCTAATCGTATCTCCAATACTGCCGCCCTCCTGTAGATTTGTGCCAACGTGTTCGGAATACGCCATGGCTGCGATCGAGCGGTATGGCGCCCTACACGGTAGTGGCATGGCTTTGCGCCGGCTGTTGCGTTGCCATCCTTTCAACCCTGGTGGCTACGATCCTGTTCGGTAGTTTCCCGAAAAACGAGAATGGGTTATCTCGGTTCTTGAATGCAACAAAAACGATTACTGCTGGCGCTCCTACTTTCAACGGCGATACTCTTTCTCTGGAGCTATCTGTTTCCAGTAAAACCTCCTCAGCCACCCACTGAACAGCCACAAAGTGCGACTCATCAAACTGAGCCACCGAAAGCTGCCGAATCCGGCACCGGACTAACTCCAACCGTCTCGGCCGCTCCGGCTCCTGAAGATGTGCCGCGGCGGACCATAACGATTAAGACTCCACTGGCCCTCGTGAAGATCGATACACGAGGCGCAGAGGTTACAAGCTGGATAATCACAAAGAATAAGAATAGCGGCTCTCCGGTTTTTTCCAGCGCGAGCACCAGGTCACAAAAGGTTCCGCTGGAACTGATTTCTCCCGAAGGCCTGAAACGCGAACCGCGCGACCTTCCATTACAGCTCTTCACCGGAGATAACGACCTTGACGGAATTCTTCAGTCGCGAAACTACAAGGTCGAAGGAGAATCAAACTCGGGCGATGTCGAGCTCAATCTCGCGGCAGGCGAGAAAAAGGTTTTGCAGCTTGTGCTTCGCGATGCGAACACCGGACTCGATATCGTGAAGAGCATCGGTTTCGACGCGGACTCTTATAACGTCGACTTCAGTGTCAATGTAAAACGCGGCACACAGCCTGTCCCTCAGGTAAAAGTCAAAATTGGTCCGAGCATCGGTGATCAGGGGGTGAGTCATTACACGTTTTACTCTGTTGCTCCGGAAGCAGTGGTGGTAGTTAACGGGAAGGTTGAGCGACACACTGCAGCTGCAATCAACGGAAATAAGAACAGCCCCGATCGACTGGTTCTGACCGGCAGTGTTGACTGGGCGGGAATCGGAGATACCTACTTCGCGACGGTTGGTATCCCGGCGAAGCCTGCCAGCGAGTTGGAACTCAGAACCGTTCAGTACAACCATCAGAGTAATGGTAAGACCGAAAGCCGTTACTTGATCTCCGCGCTTTTGCCAGTGGCTGCAGATGGTTCGCGGAACATAATCTATGTAGGTCCGAAAGATCATTATCTGCTTACCGAATCCAGCCAAAGAATCAAGGAGATCATCGGGCGGCCCGCTGATCTCGATGGACTGATCGACTACGGGTTCCTCGCATGGTTGTCACGTCCACTGGCGGTGCCGATTCTTTGGGCTATCACTGCGCTGTACAAACTGACTGGCAGTTACGGCGTTGCGATTATTCTTTTCACGATTGTGATCTACTCTCTGTTCTTCCCTCTCAAGTGGCGCTCGTCGAAAGCGATGAAGAAGGCCCAGAAGCTAGCGCCCAAGATGAAGGAGCTGCAAGAGAAGATTAAGGGGTTGAAGCAAAACGATCCCAGGCTGAAGGAGCTCCAGGTCGAGCAGCTGAGGTTGATGAAGGAAGGAAATCCGCTGGGAGGATGTCTGCCTCTGCTGATTCAGATGCCGTTCCTGTTCGCGCTATACCGGGCGATTACGATCTCTTTGGATTTTAGACAAGCGACGTTTTTGTGGCTTCCGGATCTCTCAGCCGGTGATCCATTTCACATCCTTGAGATCTTGATGGCCGGAACCATGATCGTGCTGCAGTTGATAACACCGGCTCCCTCTGCGGACCCGCTGCAGCGTAAGATGATGGCGATAGGCATGCCTATTTTCATGCTTTACGTTTTGTGGGGCGCACCGTCAGGCTTGCTGTTGTACTGGCTGGTTGGAAACATCGTGGGCTTCAGTCAACAGTTTCTGATCAACCATCTTACGAAATCCGAAGACGAAGACGCGGGGCCACCGGCGCAAAGCACTTCGAGCGGAACAAAAAAAAAGAAGAAGTTAGCCGCCGCTGAAGTCACATGAGTTGTGCAAATAAAAGATGTCCGACGCCTATCAACAAGCTGCTGATTTTCTAAACTCTGTCTTTGAGCGGAGTGGTCTTAAGTTAGAGCTCGAGCTTAAAGAATCGAGTTCGGGACCGGTTCTGGACTTCGATGGCCAGGACGCAGATCTATTGCAAGCCGAAGGCGGAGAGCTTCTTGACGCGTTTCAACATCTCATTAATCAGGCGTTCGGACGCGGCCTCGCCGAAGGACAGAGATTTGTTTGCGATGTTAAAGGGTTTAGAGCGACTCGCGAGGCCGAGCTGCGCGCCATGGCCCATCTCGCAGCAGATCGGGTTCGAAACACCGGTCTACCTTTTACGTTCGCACCGATGAACGCGAGTGAGAGGCGCACGATTCATCTCACATTAGCTGACAGCCCTGACTTAGAAACAGAGTCCGTTGGTGAAGGTGCAGAACGTAAACTGATGGTAAGTCCGAAGAAGGTTGGATAGCGAATTCCCTCTGTCATCACGTTATTTCGTGTTCATGAGAATTAACTATGAGCACAATAGTTGCACTTTCTACCCCTCCCGGGCGTAGCGCGATCGCAGTACTCCGCCTCAGCGGACCTGACGCTGTTCGAATCACAAACGAACTCACTCGCGAATCAGTCAATACAATCCACCCGAGACAGGCCACGCTAAGGACAATCTATCGGCCGGAGAGCGATGAAGTGATCGATCGTGTGCTCATAACTAACATGCCGGCGCCTAATTCATTTACAGGCGAGGACGTTGTTGAGATCAGTTGTCACGGCTCGCCCGTTATCGTTCGTCAGACCATTGATCACCTTCTGTACCTGGGTGCACGACTCGCTAATCCTGGAGAGTTCAGCTTGAGGGCCGTCGCAAATGGAAAGATTGATCTTAGCCAGGCTGAGGCAATACGCGACTTGATTAACGCGCACACCGATGCCGCAGCACAACAGGCAATGCGGCAGCTCAACGGTGAGCTGTCTGCCAGGCTCGCACCAATAAAAAGTGGGCTGATAGATCTGATAGTGAGACTTGAATCAGCAATAGAATTTGTTGAAGACGATCTCCCCCAGTGGCAGCGTCCGCAGCTTGGGGCAAGCGTGGAATTACTATCCAGGGAGATCAAAAAACTGGTCGATAGTTATGCGGCAGGACATTGGCTGAGGGATGGCATCAAGGTAACCATCGCAGGGCGACCAAATGTCGGTAAGTCTAGTCTTTTCAATAGCTTACTGCGACGAGACCGAGCCATTGTGACCAGTGTTCCCGGAACGACGCGGGACACTCTCAGTGAGAAGATCAATATTCACGGAGTCCCCGTTTCTCTGACCGACACAGCCGGGGTTCGACGTTCGCCGGATGCAATCGAGAGCATCGGAATTGATCGTGCACATCAAGCAATCGCTGACGCTGATTTGGTCCTATTAATGTTTGACGGTTCATCACCTCTGAACGAAGAGGATCTTGATCTGTTTTCTAAGACGAGCGACTCAAGGTATCTTGTAGTAGTAAACAAGAGTGACCTGGCTGGCTTTGAATGCAATCGATTGCCGGAAGACTTTGGACCAGTCTCTCCTATCGCAATATCAGCTTTGCGCGGTGATGGATTGGACCAGTTATGTGAGCGGATGTTGGACCAGTTGGGTGTGCGTAGTAATGGAGGTGATTCACTCTTAATTACTGACGCGCGTCATTATGATTTGTTGTCGAAGACACTCGAGGAACTTGAACGCGCAAGTCAGGTACTCAAAGAAGGACTGAGCGAAGAGATGATTCTAGTTCCGCTGCATAATGCTCTCACACTCCTGGGAGCGGTGACTGGAGAAACCACGAGCGAAGATATCCTCACGGAAATCTTCGCTACGTTTTGCATAGGAAAGTAGCGATGGTGTTCGACGAAGTTTTTGATGTGATTGTGATTGGTGCCGGCCACGCTGGATGCGAAGCTGCGTCCGCAGCTGCGCGTATGGGAGCTCAAACAGCCCTCGTAACAATCAACCTCGATCTTATAGCGCAGATGTCTTGCAACCCCGCTATCGGAGGAATCGCGAAAGGACATCTGGTTCGAGAGATTGATGCTCTTGGCGGTGTTATGGGTCGCGTCATCGATCGAACCGGAATTCAGTTTCGCCTGCTGAATCGATCAAGGGGGCCGGCGGTGCAATCTCCGCGAGCCCAGGCTGATCGCTCGCTTTATCGCCGCGAGATGCGTCGGGTGCTTGAAGGCACACCCAACTTACATCTCAGGCAAGGAGTCGTAGTTGATCTCGTCGTCGAGAAAGGAAGAATTCGTGGGATCGAGTTGCAGGATACACGCCGGTTCGGTGCTCAAGCCGTCGTCGTTGCCACAGGGACGTTTTTGAATGGCTTGATTCACACGGGACGGCGAACCCACAGTGCCGGTCGGGCGGGCGAGCCTGCGTCAATAGAACTAGCTGAGGCTTTAAGGGTTCATGGATTCTCGGTCATGCGGTTGAAGACCGGTACCCCGCCTCGACTCGATGGCCGGACAATCGATTGGCAAAAGTTTGAGATACAGCTGCCGGATGAAACGCCCGTGCCGTTTTCGTTTTCGACAGACAGGATCGAGCAGCGCCAGCTCTCATGCTTCATCGGGTACACAAATAAGGATGTTCACCAGACGATCGGCGAGCATATAAGCGAGTCGCCTCTGTATTCTGGAAAGATCAAAGGTGTTGGCCCGCGCTATTGCCCTTCAATTGAAGACAAGATAGTCAAGTTTGCCGACAAAGATCGTCATCAACTATTCCTCGAGCCGGAAGGCTACGATACAAACGAGATCTATCTAAACGGGTTTTCAACTTCCCTGCCGGCCGAACTTCAGCAGGAGCTCGTAAGAATGATTCCCGGTCTGGAAGAGAGCCAGATCATTCGACCAGGCTACGCAATTGAATATGACGCTTGCGACCCGCGAGGGCTGCACCCGAGCCTTGAAACAACCCAGGTACAGGGCTTGTTCTTTGCCGGCCAAATAAACGGCACCACTGGATACGAAGAGGCTGCCTGTCAGGGCCTTGTAGCCGGAATCAACGCAGCGTTGCAAATCCAGAAAAAGGATGAGTTTCGGCTTGATCGAAAAGAGGCGTACATCGGTGTATTGATCGACGACCTGATTACGCAGGGCGTGGATGAACCTTACCGAATCTTTACTTCGCGCGCCGAACATCGGCTGGCGCTGCGATACGACAACGCGGACAAGCGTTTAGCCGAGTATGGACGGAATCTTGGGCTGGTTGGCGACGCTGAGTGGGAACGGTTCAATCACAGGCAAACTCGCTTGCAAGAACTTGCATCGACGCTACATAGCCATCGAATCAGACGCTCGGATCCGGCTTATTCAGGCGTAAGCCTGAGGTTGGGGACGAATCTCGGAGACTCCTTCACTCTAGCTCAACTCTCCATGCGGCCCGGCGTTTCGCCCGAGGTCGTATTGGAACTGTTGCCAAGTCCGGTGCGTTCGCACGCGAGCCTCGAGGACCTGAAGTCGGCGCTCGCAGACTGCCTCTATTCCGGGTACATTGAATCTCAGAGGTCCACATTGGAGCGCGTTAACAGTCATGACGACGTACGAATTCCTCCGACTCTGAACCTCCGGAGCCTTAGCGGGCTCTCGCGCGAAATGGTTGAGCGGCTTGAGCGGGCGCGCCCACAAACCTACGGACAGGCCCGGAGGATTCCTGGGCTGACTCCGGCAGCGTTAGCAACCCTGCTCGTCCATCTGAAAGCGCATCGCCAGGCCGCTTAGCAGATGTTTCACGTGTCCCTTTACCCCGTATGGGACACGTGAAACATTCCCACGTGACTTAAAACCTGAACTTTTGAAGCACTTGCTAGCGCCGCCTTCGTGGTTGTGTTAGTTTAGGCCGACCCGCTTGAAACTCGAGCAGAAGGCTCTCAAACAGCATGGCGAAGACGATAGCCGTCGCAAATCAGAAGGGCGGCGTTGGGAAGACCACAACCGCTGTCAATCTGGCCGCAGTTTTGGCGAGCGATAATATCCCGGTTCTCCTTGTCGATTCGGATCCGCAAGCGAATGCCACCTCCGGCATCGGCGTCCAGCGAGGAAGTTTTCGGCGCGGACTCTATCACGCCCTCGTTCTCGGCGACCCAATTCAAACTCTTGTTCAGCCAACCGCAATCCCCTCTCTCTCGGTCGTTCCATCAAATAAGGATCTTGCTGGCGCGGAAATAGAGTTGGTCGAAATAGAGCACCGTGAATTCCGCCTCCGCGATGCGCTCGCGTCTGTCGAGAGTCAATACGAATTCATCATCGTCGACTGCCCACCGTCGCTCGGATTGTTGACGCTCAACGCGCTTAGTGCCGCCCGATCACTGCTCGTTCCAATTCAATGTGAGTACTACGCTTTGGAAGGAGTAACGGAGCTGTTTGACACGCTTGCCCGTATACGACGCCTGCACAATCCTGGTCTGACAATCGAGGGATTGCTGCTGACCATGTACGACGAGCGCACGAATTTGTCCTCAGCGGTCGCATCTGATCTCCGCGACTTCTACGGCCAACAGGTCTTCGAAACTGTTATCCCCCGAACTGTACGACTCGCTGAAGCTCCCAGCCACGGCAAACCGATCATTCTCTATGACGTTCACTCAAAAGGCGCTGAAGCATACTTTCAACTAGCTAAGGAGATTCTCGCCCATGACACGAAAGGCACTGGGGCGGGGCTTGGGCGCCCTGCTTTCGGCTGACCGGCCAATCACTTTCGCAGATGAACCTTACGAGGTCGACGTGGACCTTATCGACCCCAGCCCTTTGCAGCCGAGGACGTATTTCGATCAGGCGAGCTTGGACCAGTTGGCCCAATCAATCGTCGCGCACGGAGTCGTTCAGCCGATCGTCTTACGACGCAAGCGTGATCGTTACGAGTTGGTCGCTGGAGAGCGAAGATGGCGTGCTGCAAAGATCGCCGGTCTGCACCGCATCCCTGCCGTAGTCCGAGAGATTGATGACAAAGATCTTTTAGAGCTTGCGTTGATCGAGAACATTCAGCGAGAGGACCTCAATCCGATCGAGGAGGCTCAGGCGTACCGGAAGCTCATAGACACGGTCGGACTGACGCAGGAGAGTTTGGCGAGTCGCGTTGGAAGAGACAGATCGTACATCACGAACTATCTCCGATTGCTCCGGTTGCCTGACGACATCCAAAATTTGGTGGCAGAAGGCAAGCTATCAACAGGTCATGCCCGAACGCTTCTGGGTCTGGTTGGAGTGGACGAGCAGCGCCGAATAGCACGACGTGTTCTTGATCGCGGTCTGTCGGTTCGTGAGACTGAGGCAGTGGTGCGCCGGCTGACTGAAGGAGGTACTGAGAAGAAGAGTCGATCCCGGACGCTATCAAATGATCCCAATGTGCGCGCAGCCGAGGCAAAGCTGCGAAGAAGGTTCTCGACTCAGGTCAGAATATTGCACGATGCGAATGGCACTGGCGGAACCATCGAGTTAGCCTTCTACACGGCGTCCGATCTCGATCGCGTATTTGATCTACTGATGTGTAAGTCCGTCTGAGTATTACATAGTACATCACGAAGCAACGCTCATTCGCCCTCACCAGTAATACAAAGTACAACGGCTACACAAGAAGTCCCGATCGGAGCCCAAGATTAAATCGTAAGTAGTAATACGAGCATCGATTGGCAGCGGAAATCCGTTGGTTGACCGCTATTTGCTGGCATGTTATGCTCCGGCACTTTTGAGTTGCCTTCCGTTGCACTAACGACATCCTGATGATTGCGCTGGCCGAGAATACGATTCAGCTTGTGCCCGATGGCACTCTCCTGTTCCATTTGGCGCTGGTCGTCTTAATGGTTGTAATTCTTAATCTAACCCTTCTAAAACCAATTAATAAGGTTCTCGAAGAGCGGGAACGGCGTACGTCGGGCAAACTCAGCGAGGCCAGGCAGATTATGCTGAGCGCCGAGGAGAAGGCGCGCCTCTGGGAGCAAGGTCTAAGAAAAGCCCGCAACGAGGCGTACCACCTTTTGGAGGGCGAGCGGACGGAAGCTCTTCGGGATCGCGAACAGCGTGTCCTTGCTCTTAAAGCCGAGCTGTCCGAGTTAGTCGCCCGCGAGAAAGAAGAAATCCATCGGCAGGAACGGCAGGCGCAAAGTGAGCTTGAAACTGAAGCCAAACGACTTGCCGATCTCATCGGTGCAAGAGTTCTGGGCCGCAGTTTAAGCTGAGAATCGAGATAGAGATGGACCGCCTTTTCATGAACCTGATTCTTGCGGAAGAGGGATCGGGTTCCTTTTGGTACTACTTCAACTATCCCGGCGTAGAGGCCTGGAAGTTCGTTAATCTAATCATTTTCATTGGGGTGGGGATCTACATTCTTCGTCGACCGTTGAGCGACGCTCTTAAGGCCAGGCGCGAACGAATCAAAGAGGAACTACGTAGAGCACAAGAGGAAAGGGATCGTGCAGTTGCTGAGCTTCAAAAACTTGAGGCGCGACTTTCCGGACTAGATAGCGAGGTTTCTTTGGTTCGTCAGCAAGCTGAAGCCGAAGCTGCCGCAGAGCGAGATAGACTGTCTCGTCAAACTGCAGCGGAACTGGCGAAGTTGAAAGAGTCGGCCCAGCGAGAGATCGAAGCAACCGCGAAGGTGGCGAAGCAGGAGTTGCGCGAGTTTGTGTCTCAGCAGAGTTTGCGACTGGCGGAGGAAAAAATTCGCCAGGAGATTCGACCAGAGGATGATGCCAGACTGATCGGAGTGAGCGTCGAGCAACTGGGAGGCAGAACGAATTGAGTTTGCAGACAATCGCGCGCCGTTATGCTACGGCGCTCGCTGACATTGTCACCGAACGCGGAGAAGCAGCAGCTGTTCTCAAAGAGTTGAGTGATTGGGAAAGAATGATCGCTGAAAACGCGAACCTGCGCGAGGTGTTTGCGAATCCCACCATATCCTATGAGCAAAAGAGAAAAGTTCTTAACGAACTGATCAGTCGTACGCGAGTACGTCCAACCACAGCGAACTTTCTTCAAGTGTTGTTAAAGAACCAGCGACTGACCGAATTAGCTGAGATCAATCGAAAATTCGCGGAAGTGCTCGATGAACGGTCCGGCGTAGTAGCGGCGGAGGTCGTGACCGCCCGTCCTGTGCCCGATAATGTGAAGCAGGCGATTCACTCAAGACTTAAAGCGCTAACAGGGAAAGAAGTCAGACTCAATTTCGAAACGAATGATGTAATCATCGGGGGGCTTGTCACCAGGATCGGCTCTACTGTTTACGATGGATCGATCAAGACCCAGTTAGAGCTTTTGGCTACCAGGTTGGCGCGAAGCTGACAGTTTAAAGATTGACGACTATGGAACCCATAAGAGCAAGCGAAATAAACGAGATTATCCGCAAGCAGATCGAGAGCTTCGAAACCGGCGTAACGGTCATGGAAGTCGGCACGGTCATCAAGGTAGGTGACGGCATCGCGGAAATTCACGGCTTGGAAAAAGTCATGGCGGGCGAGCTGCTCGAGTTTCCTCATGACGTCCGAGGCTTGGCTTTGAATCTCGAGGAAGACAAAGTCGGCGCCGTGTTGTTTGGAAACTTCCAGGCAATTAAAGAAGGCGACCTTGTGAAACGAACCGGTCGCATCATGCAGGTGCCTGTCGGCGAAGCGCTGGTCGGTCGAGTTGTCGATGCTTTAGGAAACGCGATCGACGATCGTGGCCCTATCCTCACGGACCAGTTCAATCCTGTTGAGCGTATTGCTCCTGGTGTAGTTGATCGACAACCCGTCAAAGAACCACTGCAGACCGGATTGAAAGCCGTGGACGCTATGGTCCCCATCGGTAGAGGACAACGTGAGCTGATCATTGGCGACCGTCAAACCGGAAAGACTGCGCTGGCAGTCGACACAATCATTAATCAAAAGGGTAAGGACGTAATCTGTATCTACGTGGCGATTGGGCAGAAAGCTTCCACAGTCGCACAGGTGGTAAAGACGCTTCAGGATTATGGAGCGATGGACTACACCATCGTTGTCAAAGCGACTGCCTCCGAACCCGCGGCGATGCAGTTCCTGGCACCATATTCAGGAGCTGCAATGGGCGAATATTTTCGCGACAACGGAAAGCACGCGCTGACCATCTACGACGACCTTTCAAAGCAGGCAGCAGCGTACCGCGAAATCTCCCTGCTGCTTAGACGACCTCCCGGCCGCGAAGCTTATCCCGGAGACGTCTTCTATCTTCACTCGCGATTACTCGAACGGGCCGCAAAGCTTTCAGATGCTAAAGGCGGTGGTTCTCTCACAAGCCTTCCCGTCATTGAGACTCAGGCGGGTGACATCTCTGCTTACATTCCAACGAATGTCATCTCGATTACTGACGGTCAGATCTTCCTGGAAGCTGACCTCTTCAACAGCGGCATTCGTCCGGCTATCAACGTTGGTAACAGCGTGTCGCGAGTCGGCGGCTCTGCCCAGATCAAGGCGATGAAGCAGGTGGCAGGCACGTTAAGAATTGATTTGGCCCAGTTCAGAGAATTGCAGGCATTCGCTCAGTTCGGCTCAGATCTCGATCGGGCGACTCAGGCTCAACTTGCACGCGGTCAACGGCTCGTTGAGGTTCTGAAGCAGCCGCAGTATCAGCCGATGGAAGTGGAGAAACAGGTACTGGTGATTTGGGCTGCTACCAATGGTTATGCGGACGACGTGCCGGTCGAGCAAGTTCGCGAGTTTGAAGCGGAACTGCTGAAATTCGTTGAGAACTCTCATCCCGGTTTGTTGCAGGCAATCCGCGAAAAGAAAGCTCTGAACGACGAAATCAAAAATGATCTCGAACAAGTGCTGAGGGACTTCAAAGCTAATTGGGGTGATATTCACGCTGGAACGGGAGCGATATCACCTTCTACTCAAAGCGTGACAGCCGCTGCGAACGCATAGTCGACTAGACTTCTTGTATGCCCAATCTTCTCGACATTCGCCGCCGACTTAAGTCGGTGAAGAATACTCAGCAGATTACGAAAGCGATGAAGATGGTTTCAGCAGCCAAGCTGAAACGAGCCCAGGATCGTGTCGTAACAGCGCGCCCATTTGCAAACAAGATGATGGAAGTACTCGGCGAGCTTGCCAGTCGCACCGACGAAAATTTTCATCATCCGTTGTTGGACCAGCGCGGAGATGACAAATACCTCCTCGTCCTCATTACTGCAGACAAAGGCCTTTGCGGTGCCTTCAATACGAACCTGATCAAAGCGGCGCAATCCTTTCTTAGGGACAATGTCGGTAAGGAAATTGATCTACTGGCTGTAGGGCGAAAAGGAAGAGATTTTTTCCGTCGAAGAAATCAGAACGTGGTCGGTGAGTACGTTGGCCTTACGGGTAAAGGTAGAGTTGAGTTCGGTGAAGCACTGGAAGTTGCGCGTGATGTGATCAATCGGTTCAACGCTGAAGAGAACCATTATGACAAAGTGTTTCTTATCTACAACGAGTTCCGTTCAGTGTTGCAGCAGCGCGTCGTTGTCGAACAACTACTGCCGATAGCTCGTACTTCACGCGAAGATGCTGGTCCAACTCAACCAGTTACCCTGATCGATTACATTTACGAACAACCTCCATCTGAGATCTTCAGCAAGCTTTTACCACGACTTATCGAAACTCAGATATTTCGCGCGTTGCTCGAGTCAGTTGCATCGGAGCATGGAGCTCGGATGACGGCCATGGATTCGGCATCCAAGAACGCAAGTGAACTCATCGATAGTCTGACGTTGAATATGAATCGTGTGCGGCAGGCGGCCATCACGAATGAGATCATCGAGGTCGTCTCAGGCGCTGCCGCTTTGTAACCGTATTGCCAACTCCGATTGCATTTAATGGGAAGCGAGCATCGCTTCCCATTATTATTTTGAGCCAATAGCTATACGCTGCCGCCGAAATGGACAGAGTCGCCCAACGTCTTAGTCGGTACGTCCCGGTGCTAGTCTGGATGGCTGTGATTTCATTTGCATCGACGAGCGAGTTTTCAGGTGCGAACACCTCACGCCTCATTCGACCACTCGTGCTGTGGCTTTTCCCCAACACATCCGAAGAGACCTTATCGGTAATTAACTTCCTTGCGAGGAAGGCAGCGCATTTTACTGAATATGCAGTTTTAGGAATCCTCGCCGGAAGAGCTTTTTCGACGTCCTCGAATCAGTTGATACGCCGGCGTTGGTTCATCTGGTCACTTCTGCTAATCACTCTGTATGCGCTGCTTGACGAATATCATCAGAGCTTTGTTCCGTCCCGCACTGGCTCGATCCTCGACAGCCTCATCGACAGTGCAGGAGGTTTGGCGGCGCTACTTGTTTACTCCAGACGGAGGAAACGAGCTTGAACTACGCGTCGCCATCCGGCGTATAATGCTGAGCGGTTTGAAAGTTTCAGCAAAGGACTTGAAACACCAATGGGAATACTTGATCGGCTTAGCCCAAGCGCACAGTTCATCGAAGTAATCGAGTGGCTCGACAATACGGGCAACACAATGCTTTATCGGTTTCCGGTTAAGGACCAGGAAATCAAGAATGGTGCCCAGTTGATCGTGCGAGAGTCGCAGACAGCCGTGTTCGTGCACGAAGGACAGATAGCCGATGTTTTTACTCCGGGGCGCTACACAATCGACGGCGGCAACACACCAATCCTTTCGAAACTAGGTGCCTGGAAATACGGATTCAACTCTCCTTTCAAAGCCGAGGTCTATTTTCTTAACACTAAACAATTCACTGATCTTAAATGGGGAACGCCCAATCCGGTGATGATGCGAGATGCAGATTTCGGCATGGTGCGTCTGCGAGCTTTTGGGATTTACTCAATACGAGTGTCTGACCCTAGAGGGTTCATAAAGGAGATCGCTGGAACCAACGGTCACTTCGTTACAGAAGACATCGAAGGACAGTTGAAGCGTACACTGGTTGGGGGTTTCAGTGATGCACTTGCCGAGTCAAAGATAGCCGCACTTGATCTTGCTTCAAACTACGACGAGTTAAGCAAATTCACTAAGAATAAGCTCAATGAAGAATTCAAATCTTACGGTCTCGAGCTATCCAAGTTTGTCGTTGAAAACATATCTCTGCCGGCGGAAGTCGAGGCGGCGATGGATCGCAGAACTTCTATGGGAGTTTTGGGTGATGCCGGTCGTTACGCACAATTCCAGGCAGCTGACGCAATGCGCGATGCCGCGCAGAATCCAGGTGGCGGTGCCGGCGCCGGTGTAGGTCTCGGAGCCGGGTTCGCTATCGGTAATGCGATGGCGGGCGCAATGAGCGACGCGGTGAAAGAGTCACGCAGTGCCGGCTCAGCAGCGGAAGTTCCATGTCCCAAGTGTGGCGCAAGCAATTCTTCAGAATCGAAATTCTGTAATGTTTGCGGTGCAAACATGGAGGGTGCGAATGCGACGGCGTTATGCGTGAAGTGCAGTGCGCCGCTGAAACAAGGCGCCAAGTTCTGCAGCGAGTGTGGAGCGAGTCAAGAGAAACCTAAGTGCTCAAACTGCCAGTCCGAACTGCCTCCCGGTGCTAAATTCTGTAACGAATGCGGCACAAAAGTTTGACGATTAAACGAAGTCAGGTCACTGAACGCTCTTTTGATCTGGTTCCCCTTACCGAACTAAGCCCCTAAAACAGCAACAGCAACTTGGTCCATTAATATGGACCACTGTTTCCGCGTTCCTCGTCTCGGGTGAGGGCGTGCTATCCTTTAGGCCCCCTTTTGCTGATCTAGAGGACGGGTTAATGCTGAGAAGCCTCAGGCATCCACGCAGCGTTGTGATCACTGGCATCGGATGCGTCACGCCAATCGGTATAGGTCGGGATGCCTTCTGGGAATCGCTGACGGCTGGAGTCAGCGGTGTTCGAAGGATCTCATCTTTCGATGTTTCCGATTCGCCGGTAAAGATTGCAGCAGAAGTAGCGGACTTTGATTGGGAAGCACAACTCAATCCAAAGGACCGAAAGCACGTTCCGCGGACTGTCCCTCTCGCTCTCGCAGCTTCACGGCAAGCCCTTGAAGACGCCGGGCTTTTCCCAAACGATCTCACAATTGAAGAGCGACGCTCATTCGGCGTTGTGCTTGGCACTGGCGGCGGAGGACTCGCGTTTACCGAGCAGCAGTACGAATACTGGTACATTGGACCAGCATATAAGGCCAGCGTGTACACCATTCCGTCTTCGACTCACGGCGGACTTTCAAGCGAGCTTTCGATGGCGTTTGGGCTGCGTGGCCTGTCGCACATCATCTCGACGGGCTGCACAAGTTCAACTGACGCGATCGCTTATGCTGCCGAGCACATCGCGCTCGGCCGCCAGGATTTGATGATTTCCGGAGGTGTCGACGCTCCTATTGCTCCCGGCATTCTCGCGGCCTTCAATCTGATGACAGTGCTTACCAGCGAATGGAACGACGAGCCGCAACGAGCGTCACGACCGTTTTCAAAGAACCGATCAGGAATGGTGCTAGGTGAAGGTGCGTGGATGTATATCCTTGAAGAGTTCGGTCATGCGAAGCGGCGTGGAGCTCGGATCTATGCGGAAATCACCGGGTATGGATCAACATGCGACGCTTACCACCGCGTCCGGCTCGAAGAAAGTGGAGATGAGCCTGCGCGAGCGATGCGAACGGCTCTCAATGATGCAGGTCGCGAGCCTAAGGACGTCGATTACATAAATCTTCATGGCACTTCCACAGTGCTCAATGATCGAATCGAGACCAGTGCGTTGAAGCAAGCCTTTGATGGTTGGGCGAAAAAGGTGCCAATGTCCGCTACGAAATCGCAGATAGGTCACCCGCAAGGCGCGAGTGGAGCCGCAGGCCTGGGTGCAGCGCTATGCGCCATGCACACCAACCTTATTCCACCGACAATCAATCTCGACGAAGCAGATCCACACTGCGATCTCGACTATGTGCCTAACGCATGCCGCGAGGCCAACGTCCGAGTTGCTCTGTGCAATTGCATTGGATTTGGATCGAAGAACAGTGCCCTCGTGATCGAAAAGGTTTGAAATCGCTAAGTCAGATGGTGGACTTTACCAAGCGCAGTTACGAACTCGAACATATCGACATCGGTGATTATACGGCTGAAGAATACCGGGGCTGTATCGTCGAACTTCAACGAGTCAACAGGTGGCTCGGCGATGCAACCACTCTGCGGCAAACGCTGATCAGAGACATCGACAAATCCGGTTTGAAACAGTTTTCAATTCTCGATGTGGGAGCCGGCTCAGGAGAGCTCCTGCGAGTAACGGCTGACTGGGCTCAGAAATCAAATCGTTCCGCGCACCTGGTAGGCATCGAGCTCAATCCGGCATCGGCCAAAGCGATTGCGGAAGAATCGCCTCAATTCCAAAGTATAGACGCCGTACGTGCAGACGCATTTCATCTGCCATTTAGGGATCAGCAATTCGACTGCACGATCAATTCTCTATTTCTGCATCACTTTACGGAATCGCAGGCGGTCGCGCTGCTACGTGAAATGGCTCGCGTAGCACGGCGAGCTATTTACGTGATTGATTTGCACCGGCACCCGATTGCTTACTATTTCTATACAACGATTGGGCGGCTCATGCTTCACAACCGCCTACTACGCGAGGACGGCGCCTTGTCAATTCGCCGAAGTTTCAAGCCTGACGAACTCCTCGCGTTGGCAAGACAGGCGGGCCTGACCAACCCTCGCGTCGATCGACATTTTCCCTACCGTTTAGTTCTAACCGCGCGCAGGCATCTGGACCAGAACCTCTCGCTCGATAGCGCTTCTCGCATCGACGCTCATGCCGATAAGGCGGCTTAAGTTCAGACTAGACTCGGCATGAAAGCGGGATCAAATACTTATGACGTAATCATTGCGGGCGCTGGTCCAGCCGGTAGCAGTGCAGCTATCCGGCTGGCAAAGAATGGCGCCAAAGTGCTGCTTGTTGAGCAGAAAAAGTTTCCGCGCGAAAAGCTCTGCGGAGAATTCATTTCACCCGAATGCCAGGAACAGTTTCGTCAGCTCGGAGTGGAAAGTGAGATCGTTTCAGCAGAACCAGCGCAGCTTACTGAGACGGTATTTTACGCGAGCAGCGGTAAAAGCGTCCGAGTGCCGTGTGAGTGGTTTGGCAGTGGAACTGCGGCGCTCGGACTCAGTCGCGCCGAGATGGACCATAGACTTTTGGTTCGCGCCAGAAACCTTGGCGTTACCGTCCTTGAGGAAGCATCTATCGCAGATGTGCTGATAAGCGATAGGTCTGCTATGGGAATTCGAGCGAAGATAGATGGCGCGACCGAAGATTACGTCGCCAGCTTGACCATCGACGCGACGGGTCGATCTCGCGCTTTGGTAAGAAAGCTTGAGAATCGATTGACCGGTAAAGTTCAATTGAACCGGCCAGGGTTGGTCGCCTTTAAAGCGCATCTGAAAAATGCCGGAATGGACCAGGCAGCTTGTGAGATCTACTCGTACAAGGGTGGCTACGGTGGATTGAGCCGGATCGAGAAAGGACTTAGCAATGTCTGCTTCATCGTATCGGCAAAAGATGTCCGCAGCTACAATTCAGATCCGGAAGTCGTGCTACGGAATGTCGTATCAAAGAACCGTCGTGCCAGGTACACACTTTCTAACGCAGTCGCTGTTAGTGATTGGCTGAGCGTATCTCTCGAAAGTTTCGGCGGCAACAACCCCGCTCCCTACCCCGGTTTGTTGGCAGCAGGCGATGCAGCGGCTTTCATTGATCCGTTTACCGGAAGTGGCATGCTCATGGCGCTGGAAAGTGGAGAGCTTGCGGCCAGCATAATTCTCGAACACTTAAACAGCTCAAAGATCCCACTTGATTTGTTTGCTCGAACATACAAAGCGAAGTACCTTGCCAGGTTCAATTCCAGACTGCGGATATCCGGGTTGATTCGAAGAGTCGCTTTCTTACCGAGCGCTGCCGAGGCGGCGATCCTGTTTTTTCGCCTGAGCGAACGCCTCAGACGCAGAGCTGCGCGGGCCACTCACTCAACTACAGTCGATCCGATTGCAGCTGGATCGCAAGCGTCCAAACTCACATAAGGTATTGCGTGTCAAGTGGTTATCCGAAAAATATAAATGCTTGCTTCGCGCAAGGCTTTTAGGGTAAAAAGGCTGAGCGTTTGGCCTTGAAAACTTGCCGGCCCCTTTCTCCAAGGAGTCATTTTTCGTGCGGCTAGCAGATCACTCCCCAAATAAGCCGTGATGCCTCATTCGTAGCGATGAGAAATTAGGTACCATTTTCATTTGATGAAGTTGTCGTCCAAATTCAGTCCTCGATATCCATCTCAGCTAAGGAGATCAGAGATGATTCTTGCGTCAACAACGCAATGTGGAAGGCTTTGCCTCCAGTTGGTTTTCTTATTCGTAACAGCAGTTGCTTCAGCGAGCATCGCGATGGGGCAGGCGCAGTCTGATGCCGCTGACCTCCGCGGTTTTGTTCGGGACCAGACGGGCGCAGTTGTACCAAACGCCACTATCACAGCCCGAAACCCCGCGACCAACTCTACAAAAACAGCAACTACGAATGAGGAAGGCTTCTATCAAATTCTGAATCTGACACCCGGTGACTATGACGTCACGGTGGAGGCGCCGAATTTTAAGAAGGCATCGCTTCCATCGGTAAAGCTCACCATCGGCCAACGAGCCGATCTCGATGTAAACCTCGAGGCAGGTCAAATCAACGAGGTCGTAACCATCACCGGCGCAACTACCGAGCTGGTTGAAACTTCGAAAACTGCGATAGCCACCACGGTTGATCAACAGCGCATAGATAACTTACCGATTAATGAGCGTAACTATTTATCGTTCGCGCTCACGACTTCTACCGTCTCCCGCGACAACGGCAGGCCCATTGGACCAGCACCTACGACCGGTTTGAACTTCGGCGGTCAGCGTGGGCGCTCTAACCTGGTCCAGGTAGACGGAGCTGACAACACAGATAACTCAGTCAATTCCGTCCGCTCGACAGTCAGCCAGGAAGCGGTGCAGGAATTCCAAGTGGTCACAAATTCTTTCGCGCCCGAGTTTGGACGCTCGGCAGGCGGTGTGGTTAACGTCGTAACCAAGAGTGGGACAAACGATTTTCACGGAAATGTTTTTGGGTTTGTTCGCGACAAGAGCTTCCAGGCTCGTAATGCGTTTGCTCCAGTGGACAAGCCTCCATTCAATAGGAAACAGTACGGCTTTACTCTCGGTGGTCCACTGGACAAAAACCGAACCTTCTTCTTCTTTGCTTTTGAACAGCGCCGTCGAAACGAGTCCGGGTTTTTCACCAGTGATGTGTCACAGGGATTGACAGCTTCTGCGACGATTCCGGTGATCGCCGGCCTCAATCCGATTGCTAGAACCTTCACCAACATCACACCGACTCAGGCTGCTTTTATCAACGCAGCGGTGGCATCAGGAAACCCAACTAATATTTGCGCCGCCAGAACGTACGCATTCTTCGCCTCGAGCGGTGGCACAACCGCATTGACAGGTAGCAATCCACTCCTTTCACCAAACGACGGGAGCTTGTGCCCGGCGATCAGTCCGATTCTGCCTGGAGTGATAGGCTCGCGGTTCATTTTGTCCGGCGCTCCAGTTCCCGTGAGCACGACTAACGCTGCGGGAGAATTCATTGCATTCAGACCGCTACTGAATCTCCAAACTGTATTTCCGGTCACCGATCGCACAACCTTCAATTCGTTCCGTGTCGATCACGCGATCACCTCGCGACACCAATTCTCGTTCCGCTTTGGCTATAACCCGAGCACAATTACCGGTATCCAGGTCGAATCCCAGAACCAATCGTTGGGCCAAAACGATTTCTCCCGCACCGGTATTCAGAAGTTGCGAGACTTTTCGACTGTTGCGACGCTTACATCGACGCTCTCGAATGAGGTTGTAAACGAAGCACGTTTCAACTTCGGTGAGCGTCGCGCGACTTTCAAATCGCAGAATGGCGATGCGGTCGCATTCAATATCTCAGGAACGGCGTTTATCGGTCGTGAACTTTTCTCACCGGTTGTAAGAACTGAAACGCGTTATGAATGGACTGATAACCTGAACGTTGTTGCCGGCAATCACACTCTCAAATTTGGTGGCGATGTCGCGTTCGTACGTATTCCCGAAGCGGTCTTTGAATTGAACTTTGCCGGCCTCTTCAATTTCGGAGGCCTTACGGCAAACACGCTGATTCCTGGTCTTACGGCGCCCGACTTCACACCTGTACAGCAGTATGGGCTCGGCTTTCCAACAAATTTCATTCAGGGATTCGGAAATCCCGTGAGCCGGATCAACAACAAGCCGCTGGCTTTCTTCGCGCAAGACTCCTGGAAGGTCAGACCAAACATTACGCTGAACTACGGTGTGCGGTACGACATCGAGTTGACCCAACAAATCGCAACTTTGCCTTTCCGCGATCCACTGTCAGGAATCAATCTTTCGGCGAGCGATATTCTGGCTGCGCAGGACGCGCTTAATGTGCAACAAGGATTTCCGCGAGATAAAAACAACTGGGCACCGCGAATCGCAGTTGCCTGGGATATAAACAACGACGCGAAGACAGTAGTGCGAGCTGCATACGGTCTGTTTTACGATCATCCGCTTCTAGCGATCGCCTTCAACTCTGACATTGCGGATGCAGTTCAACAGCAACAGGGAATTCTAACTCCAGGTAGTCCTGCAATCGTCGACTCAGTCACCGGACAGCCGGTTCTCTTGAACGCTGTCCAAGTGTTTCAAGGAACAGTTTGTCCTGGCGCACCGTTTTGCCCGCCAGGACTTAGAAACCCGGGCGTTGCCGTAGGGGCTCAATACCAATTCGGACGACAGCGTTTCAACGATCAGACGTTTCCAGGATTTGGACCCGTCCTTCCTTTCACGCTGCATGTCAGCAAAGATTTTGAGTACGCCTACGCAACTCAGGCGAATGGATCCATCGAGCGTCAGCTAACGAAGAACATGACGCTGAGCGCAAGTTACCTCTACGTCGGCGCTCATCACCTTCCGCACCCGCTTGATGTAAACGCGCCGCGAACCGAACTACAAATTGCAAACTTTGCGAGGTTGGCCGGACGCAACCCGGCGAACACAACCGAGCCTTTAGCGTTTTCGATCCCGACTAGCGGTGTGCCGTGTCCCGGTGGAGTGCCGTTGCAGTGCTTCACCTTAACAACACCTACCGGTGCTCCCGCTTATCCAAACGCTGGTCAAACTTTCGCGATCATCATCCCGGGCATGATAACAGCTCCGCTTACAAATCTGGGAAGCAGGATTGTGAACGCCGCTGTCGCAAACTTCTTCCGGCCCAGCGCTCCGAATTACTTCCTGGCGCAGGCTCTTTCGGGTGGACTGGTGACACCGGCTGTGCTGAATTCAGCTTTGACAGGATCACTTCGAAGCCCGGGTGTGATTTCTCCGTTCGGATCCGTGAATGCGCAGACATCCGACGGCAACTCGGCTTACCATGCTTTGAATGCCGATTTGAAGAAGCGTTTCTCGAACCACTTCCAGTTTCTTGCTTCCTACACTTGGTCTCACTCGATCGACGATTCGTCAGATCTACAGACACTCCTGCTTCCGCAAGACAATCGAAACTTCAGTGCAGAGCGCGCGAATTCTCTGTTCGATCAGCGTCATCGTTTTGTCTTCAGCGGTCTGTTGATGTCGCCCGCGAGTTGGCGCTCAGGTGACGGTTGGCACAGATTCTTGTCGGATTTCACTGTCGCGCCGATATTCGAAATTTCATCAGGAAGGCCTTTCAACATCCTGAGTAACCAGGACACCAATAACGACCAGTCAAACCAAACAGATCGTCCGAGCGTTCTCTCAGACGGTACTCTCTGCGTACCTGGTACTCCCGGATGCACGCCACTAATCACGAATGGAAGATTCTCAACCGGAGACCTCGGTCGGAATTTGGGAATCACGCATAGCTTTATGTCGCTCGACATGCGAGTCACGCGAGCCATTCGCTTTGGCGAACGCGTACGGCTTGATCTTATTGCCGAAGGATTCAACCTCTTCAATCGGTTCAACGAAGCTGCAGCTTCGCCGTTTTTCACAGACGTTAACGCGTTCGGACAACGCGCTGGTAACGGCAATTATTACAGTCGTCCGACCGCAGCTTACGACCCGAGACAGTTCCAGTTCGGACTGAAACTGAACTTCTAGCCAGTTTTTTCAGCTCCTGTGTACGACAGACGACCGGTGAGTACCCACCGGTCGTTTGTTCTGGTCAGCCGGGATTTCCTCGAATCTCAAGTCCGCAAGCAAACTCAATTTTCGGTTCCGGCATCCGAAGGGATGCGTCGCGAACCTTGAGCTTTCAAACCAGCCCCTCCCCCTAATACAATCTCCTTTGCTATGAACCATCGATCTACCCCATACCGCTTGTTCACTATTTGTACCGGGATTTTGTTACTTGCTGGAGGAATTCAAGCTCAATCTAGCCGGCCTCGGCGCGTCAAATCGACCCCTGCGAAGCCCGCGGAAGAGCCTTTGTTACGTCCTGAACCCGCACCGTCACCGACCGCAAGACGGAATCCCAATGCGCCTTTACTCGATGTTCAGCCCGTTAAACCGGTCGCCAATACGGTACCGTCGGGAGGAAACACAGCACCGTCCGGAAACACGGCTCACGCATACCAACTGCTTCAGGAAAAGCAGTTCGCTGCCGCTGCGAAGGAAGCCAAAGAAATCGCAGCGCGTAATCCAAATGACTCTGAAGCGTGGAAGATCGCAGGTTTTGCTGAACTGAACCTGAAGCAATACGCAGCATCAGCAACGGATCTAGAGAAGGCTTTGCAACTGCAGAAAGCGGCCAAGCAGGAAGATACCAACACGGTTGATGCGTTGGCCCAGGCTTACGTTTTATCTGAAAAGTTCGACCGCGCTCTGCCACTGCTGGTGAAAGCGACTACTCGATCGGGCAGTCAGCCCGACGCGTTAATGCTCTACTATCGCGGGCTTGCAGAATACAAGTCGGGCAAACCACTGGACGCCGAGAAGAGCTTCAATAGTGTTGTAAAACTGAATCCCAAAGACTCGCTGTCGCTGTTTTATCTTGCGCAAATCGCATTAGGAAAGAACGATTTGGACGGCGCCATCGCGTCCCTCAATCGGGTCACGGTTACCGATCCAAGAATGGCCTCAGCTTGGACGCTTCTTGTCTCTTCTTACTTGAGACGCGCAGCTTTGAGCGAGGATCCGGCGAAAGCGGATGCCGATTATCTGAACGCGGTTAGAGCTGGTGAGGGATTAATTAAACTGAAGACAGACGCTGACTCGGTGACGCTTTTTGGTCAGGCCCTGATTGGAGCTAAGCAGTATCCGCGAGCCGCTGCCGCGCTGGAGCGTGCCGTTCAGGGACCGGACGCGACCGGCGTTACCTACTATCTGCTCGGAGTAGCCCATTCGCGTTCAAATAGTTTCCCGAAGGCGATTGCTGCTTTACAGACCGCTGCGACAAAGTCGCCCGATGATGTTAACGTTTATCGTGAGCTCGGCTACGCTTACGAAATGAGCAAGCAGTATGCAAAGGCGCTCGCAGCTTATCAAAAGGGCGCTGCTCTTGCTCCGGGTGATACGGATTTCAAAGAGTCCATCGAGCGGGTCAAGCCTTTCGCAAAGTAACATCTGATTATCTTGCGAGTGCTCCTTTCACCCCCGGCGTGGCTGGCGAAGTCACGAGAGCGGATAAACGCTTGAAGCAAGCTGACCAGAATAGTGCTTCGGCGATAGCCCGAGCATTTGCTACTTACGCGCTCGTTCCTTATCTCGGAATACTGTTTTGTCCAGGCGCCGTAGTCATGGGAGGCGTCGGCTTGATGCGTTATTACCGCGAACCACAAATAGGCGGACGTGCCGGATCTTACCTGAGCATCATCGCCGGAAGTTTAGTCCTCGGTCTTCAATTGTTCCTGTGGTGGATCCTCTACAAAGTGCCAGAATGGGCGCGTGGATTCTAGTTTGAAGAAAGTCCGCACAACTTTCACTGAATCTCGCAGTGCATAAGGAGAATTATCATGAGGTTAAGCGCAGTTCTGATTCTTATCGGCGCTTTCGCAATAAGTGCTCATGGCCAACGACCGCGCACCATCGAGCCTGAAAAGAACGAGCCTGCTACGTCAACCGCGGCGACGCCATCCGCGCCGCAAACGTTCAAAGCCAGATACGAAGGCGGCATCGTTGGATACACGAAGAAGCAGGACGGCACACTTACTTTCGACGATGCAAACCGGCGCTTACTGTTTCGCAATAAGGAACAGAAAGAAGTCCTGTCTATTCCGTATGACGCAATCGTTGCGGCCTACCCTGATACCAAATCGCTACGACCTACTGCCGCAACGGTAGCCAGTCATATCCCGGTGCCGTATGGACTGAATCTTCCGGCTTCTCTTATCAAAAAGAAGAATCGTTACCTGACACTGAATTTCGATGATCCGGACACAAACGCGGCGGGATTGACCAGCTTCAAGATTGAGAGTAAGGAGTTGCTTGCGTCGGTGCTCAACACATTAGCTGCCAAGGCGGATCTGACTCAGCGTGGCGATGGTTACATCCGGAAGAAGACCGCGGCCAAAAGCAGCACGGGTCCGTGAATCCGGCGAAATCACCAGATTCTCCGAGAGGCGGGTGAACCCCGCCTCTTTTTTACTTTATCCGGGCGAAATCGGGAACGAATCAGACGCGGCAACGTCTAATGGTTAAAACTCGCATGCGAGGACAGGTTTGCACTTTGGGAGGTTACTGCTATGAAACGATTAACCTTCAAACTCGGGACGGCAGTGGTAACGTTCCTGATCGGCGTCGGTTTAGCAACGACGTGGGCCCTTCTCTCACGTAAAGATTCAATCCAACCGCTCAATCTTGAGAGCAATAAGGATCAACCGACTTTGGAAATGGTGTTTGTGCTCGACACGACCTCTTCCATGACGGATTTGATCGACGGGGCCAAGCAGCGGATCTGGCAGATTGTGAACGAGGTAATGCAGTCTCCGGCACATCCGGCCGTCAGGATTGGCTTGGTCGCTTACCGGGACCTGGACGATCGTTATGTAACGAGTGTGCTGCCGCTTACGAATGATCTGGATTTGGTCTATTCCACGTTGATGGATTATCGCGCGGAAGGTGGAGGTGACGCAGCGGAAAATGTTCGCCGAGCGCTCGCCGAAGGTGTTAGTCGTGCTGGATGGTCTGAAAGTTCTCAGCACGTTGCGCAAATTATCTTTCTCGTTGGTGATGCTCCTCCTCATGACGATTACACTGATGAACCGGACACTTCGGTCACCGCAGCGGAAGCAGTGCGGCGAGGAATGATTATCAACACGATTCAGTGCGGAAATATGCACGGGACACGTAAAGTGTGGCAGACAATTGCACGAATCGGCCAAGGACAGTATTTCGCAGTTGCGCAAGATGGTGGTGTGCAGACAATCGCGACGCCTTACGATGAACAGATGGGAGAATTGGCGCGAACACTCGGCACAACGTTCGTAGCTTATGGCGATGGCGAAGGAACTATGTCAGTGGAGAGAAGAGCTGAAACCGCAAAGGAGATTGAGGCAAAGATCGATGCCGGGGCATCAGCGACCGCAAAGGCAGATCGTGCTCTCAACAAGGTAGTGAACTCTCATGGATACGTCGGCGACTTGCTGCAAGACATCGAGAACGGATCTGTGGCACTCGAATCGGTGAAGGTCGTCGATCTTCCTGCGGATCTTCAAAAGCTTTCATCCGAAGAGAGGAAAACTGAGATCGAGAATCGTCTTGCGAAACGAAAAGAGATTCGAGCGCAAATAGTTGCCTTATCGCGGCAGCGAGACGAGTTCATTACAGCAGAGCGGAAGAAGCTGGGAACGAAGGATGCTGGTTTCGACGCTGCGGTTGCCGCAGCGCTGACCGAGCAGCTGGCGCGCAAAGGAATCAGGTAGCGTACATCGAGGTCGGCGACACCTATCAGGTTGCTGGCGGCTTCTCGCCGTCAATTCTTTCGTCCCGCGGGTCGTTTACGGCCGCTTTTCAATGGTGCTGTGGAGGAAATAACGTATTCGCTTTCGCCCGCTTCGCGTGCAGCCGAGTCCGCGACAGGGTTCAAAGCTGCGAACGAATCTTGTAGCTTTTGTGGCGCAATGAGTTTCCACGCCTCATGGATATGCAGAGTCAACTCCTCATCGGTCATTTGGTCCAGTTCGATGCCGACCCATCCTCGTACTCCCACGTAAGCCGGTCTATAGAATTTCTCGGGAGCAGCCTCGATCAGCTTAGCCTGAATTCCTATCGCCGCAGGTATTAGCACCGCGACATGACCATCGTTGTGATGGTTGTTGGAAAACATCGCAAACACTTTCTTCTTCACGAAGAAAGTCGGTTCGCCATGAGACAGTTTTTCAAACGTTTCGGGTAGCGAAGCACAGATCTTCCGCACCCGAGCGATTTGTCTGCCGTTCTTGATAGGTTTTGGTCGTTCCTCGGTGTTCAGGCCTGCCACGCCAGTGTCATTCAACCTCGCGATTAATCACATACTCCAGAATGTAACGACGAAGTTTCTCACGGTTCTTACTTAGATACGGCGGATGGTCCCTCGCGATACCCTGATCGGCCAAAGCGAGCAGAATATATGATTCGAGCATTCCTTCATCGTTCAACTTTTTCAGCTTTGCGATTGAGGGATTGAGCTTCTTTACTTTCTGGTCGCTGGTGGCGGAAGTGATAACCGCTCGAAGCGCTTCTGCTTCTTCGTCAAGACTGTGGCGATAATCTTTTTCGTTGGGAAATGTACGCGCAAACTTTTCTTTGCGCCATGCTGTACGCGTTGTTCCATACACGATCCACGCGACCGAGCCGTCTTCTTTGCCGCTGAATGTACTGACGTCGAGATTTATCTTTGCGTTCCCCTTTTCGTCAAAGGTGACGTCGGTAGGAATATCGATTTTCGGGTGGGCCAGCGGAGTTTGAGTTGCTTGAGCCCATTGAATTAAACCGCCGCGAGCAAACCTGTTGTAGGGCTCGACGATGAAGGCCTCGACATACCGGTCACGCGCCTCATTCGTTTTGCGTTGTTTCATTAGAGGCGTAGCGGAGTAACGGTACGCTGTCTCGCGGTTCGGGTTAATGGCGATTGCCTTTTGGTACCAGGTCTCGGCCTGAGCGAAATCGCCCCTCTGCAAAAACACGTCACCCGAGAAAAGCGCCGCTTCATAGATGTTAGGATCGAGCTTGAGCGCTCTTTGATAATTCTCTAACGCTTCATCTAGTTTGCCTTGTCCGAACAAACCCTCTGCTTCAGACATCAGGGCGTTCGCTTCTATGTTTGAGGAAAAGACTCCGCTATCTGAACCGTCAGGTGGAAGACTACCGATCAAAGCCTCGACGGGAGGTTTTGTATACCCGAGCTCTTTGGTCCGGACAAACGCTTCTCGCGCCCGAACGCGGAAGGCTTTTCGAGTCACGGGATCTTTTTCAATGCCCGCCTTTGCGATCAAGGCGAAGCCGAGATAGAAGTGCATTTCTGCGTTAGTAGGTTCGGCTTTGACAATCTTTTCTATCAGCGGCAATGCATCGACGTAGTTGGTCTTTTCGACAAGCTCCCCAACACGCTTCTTTGTTTCAGCGAGGCTCTCACCAGTTTGAGAGTAAGCTGGCGGCGGTGCAAAGAAAACGAACACGCACAGCCCCGCAAGCACGAGGCGGGTCATTAGTCCTGGACACAACGTTCGTGACATACGCATTGCTCCTGAGGAAGACTGGCGTGGTTGAATCGGATGCTAACCTAAACCAGCGGCACAAGTTTTACAAGGTTCGGAGAATTGAGTTTATGAGCGGCGCCTTCGGTCTATATTCCCGATATTAGCGGTTTGGTCAGGGAATATATCCCGAGCTTTCGTCGTACGAATCTTGTTAATTCCGTTAATCATGTCTCGGATTCGTCAGTTGATACAGCTCGGCGCCGGAGGACATGAACTCGGCGGCTTTTTCCTTTAGTCCTGCTTCAAGCGCTAACTCTTCGTCTATCTGCTTGCGGGCCGCGTACTCACGGACGTCTTGCGTAATCTTCATTGAACAGAAATGCGGCCCGCACATCGAACAGAAGTGAGCGAGCTTCGCTCCTTCCTGCGGTAATGTCTCATCGTGATATTCACGCGCAACCTCCGGATCGAGTGACAGGTTAAATTGATCCTCCCAACGGAATTCGAACCGAGCCTTTGACAGTGCATTGTCACGATACTGAGCTCCGGGATGACCTTTCGCCAGGTCCGCCGCATGTGCAGCTATTTTGTAGGAGATCACTCCATCCTTCACATCCTTCTTATTTGGCAATCCCAAATGCTCTTTGGGAGTGACGTAACATAGCATTGCCGTTCCGTACCATCCGATCATCGCCGCACCAATTGCCGACGTGATGTGGTCGTAGCCTGGAGCAATATCCGTCGTCAGTGGTCCAAGTGTGTAGAAGGGCGCCTCGCCGCAAGTCTCAAGCTGCTTGTCGACGTTCTCTTTGATCAGGTGCATTGGAATGTGACCGGGGCCCTCGATCATCACCTGGCAATCAAACTCCCAGGCGATCTTCGTGAGCTCCCCCAGCGTGTCGAGTTCGGCAAACTGTGCCTCGTCATTCGCGTCTGCAATCGAGCCCGGCCGCAGCCCATCACCGAGTGAGAAAGAAACGTCATAGGCCGCCATAATTTCACAGATGTCGCGAAAGTGCGTGTAAAGAAAACTCTCTTCATGATGGGCCAGGCACCACTTCGCCATGATTGATCCACCTCGACTCACAATGCCCGTCGTTCTCTTCGCAGTGAGCGGAATGTAGGGCAGCCGCACACCGGCGTGAATGGTGAAGTAGTCGACGCCTTGCTCTGCCTGCTCGATGAGGGTGTCGCGAAAGATTTCCCACGATAGCTCTTCAGCTTTACCACCTACTTTTTCAAGCGCTTGATAGATCGGTACCGTTCCAATCGGCACCGGCGAGTTGCGAATAATCCACTCGCGGGTGGCGTGAATATTCTTTCCAGTCGAAAGATCCATGACGGTGTCCGAACCGCACGTTATGGCCCAACGCATCTTGTCAACCTCTTCGTCAATCGAAGACGCGACAGCCGAGTTACCAATGTTTGCATTGATCTTCACCAGGAAATTGCGACCGATGATCATTGGTTCGCTTTCGGGATGATTGACGTTCGCGGGGATGATCGCCCTGCCCCGGGCTACCTCGTCTCGCACACATTCGGGAGTAACAAACGCTGGGATTGATGCGCCGTAGGACTGCCCTCGATGTTGGTGGAACAGCGAATCGCGATCAGCATTGCTGTCAGAGGAGAAAGATTCCTCACGTCCCAGGTTCTCACGGATCGCAATGAACTCCATCTCGGGCGTGATGATGCCTTTTCGAGCGTAATGCATTTGCGTGACACAACGACCGGGGTTTGCACGTAAGGTAGAGCGCCGCAGTGCGGGAAAATCTTCGAGCCTGCCATGTTCCTTGGCTCGAGCCTGGTTTGCCGCTTCGAAAGTAAGATAGCCATCATCGATGGGTTTTGGCTCGCGACCCACGTACTCTTCAACGTCCCCGCGCTCACGTATCCACTCGGCTCGCAACGCCGGCAGCCCCTGTGTAACATCGCAGTTTGAAGTCGGATCGCCCCATGGTCCACTCGTGTCGTAGACTCGAACAGCGGGGTTCTCCTCCAAAGAGTTGTTTAGGTTTCGCGTTGCGTTTTGATCGATCTCCCTGAAGGGTACGCGTACGTCGGTCCGCTTGCCGCTGACATAAACCCTGCGCGAACGAGCCTGCTGCTTTTCCTTCATATCTTGCTTTGCGACGGTGCTCATTTGTTTGGTCCTCTTCTCCGAAGTGTTGACTCTCAACCAAATAAAAAACCGTTCCACCTCACAAAGGACGGAACGGTCGTAATGGCTGTTTCTCCCTTCGACGGTGCTAACCGTATCAGGTTCAAGGGGTCTCCGGATTTTCGATTGACGATTCGATTTTTGACTGTTCGGCTTAATTATCACGCCAACGAAAATCAAAAATCGGCAATCGCAAATGTTCCAGACTCTCAGCCGCCACGCGGCTCCCCCGAAAACATTCAGATTGTCAATTACTCGAGCAGATTCTAGAACTGTTAGTCCGCGAGTGCAACTCAGTGCAGGGTGACCGACGGACCTTCGCTAGAGCCTCGATAGTTGAACCGGTATAATCGACATGCTCTGCACTACACCTACCAGTCATACCGGAGACAAACGCTAATGATGAATCGACGTGCCGTCGCTCTGTGCTTGATTTTATCGTTCGTGTGTTTGCCAGTTGTCGGTCAGAACGGATCTACTGACATTCTCGCTCGCATTCGAAAAGAAGCAAACGACAACTCGCAAATCATGAAAACGATGCACATGTTAACGGACGTTTATGGACCGCGTTTGACCGGTTCGCCAAATCACAAGAATGCAGCTGAGTGGGCTGTCAAACAAATGACTGCGTGGGGATTGAAGAATGCTCATCTAGAGCCCTGGAACTTCGGGCACCCCGGCTGGCTGAATGAGCGACTGACAGCTCATATCATTTCACCCGTCAAAGATGCGCTGGTATGCGAAGTTGTCGCCTGGACGCCTGGCACCAAAGGAGCAGTGCAAGCGAAGGCTTATCAGTTACTTCTCCCTGAAAGGCCCACGCAAGAGCAGTTGACAGCTGCGTTTTCAAGAGACAAAACCCGAGTACGCGGTAGGATTGTATTAGTCGGGAAGCCTCAAGCCGTGGCGATCAATCTCAACCCGCCAGCTAAAAGGTTGGACGACAATCAGGTGCAGCAACGCTATGGTCCAAATCCTCGGCCCTCGCCGTCACCCAGCCCTAGTCCAGCTGCTGGTCCACGACCACTGACCGGCCGACAGGTAGATATCCAGGTCGACAAATTCCTGAAAGACAATGGCGCGGTGCTGCGAGTTAATGATGCAGGACGTGAGCATGGGCAAATTCGTGCGTTCAATAACCGAACCTTCGATGTCGACAAAGCCCTTCCAACCATCGTGATGCGCAATGAAGATTACGGCCGGATCTCAAGGATTCTCACGGATGCTACGGAGGTTCAGCTCGAATTCAACATTGTCAATCGAGTCTATCCTGAAGGAGTTACTTCCTATAACACGATCGCGGAGATCCCGGGTTCTGACAAGGCGGACGAAGTCGTTATGCTCGGCGGCCATTTGGATTCGTGGCACGCAGCTACCGGAGCGACAGACAATGCCATTGGTTGCGCAATCATGATGGAGGCAGCTCGTATTCTGCAGAAGCTCGGCGTTCGCCCGCGACGCACAATTCGAGTGGCGCTGTGGAGTGGCGAAGAACAAGGCTTACTCGGTTCACAGTCATACGTTCGGGAGCATTTCGGGAGTTTCGAAAGTCCAAAACCGGGTTACGAAAAATTTGCAGGCTATTTCAACATCGACTCGGGTACAGGGCGCGTCCGCGGAGCCTCAGTATTCGGTCCTCCCGAGGGTGCGAGCATAATGAGTGAGATTCTTGCGCCCTTTAAGGACGATGGGGTTTACGCCGCTGTCGCAGGGCGAAATCGGGGACTCGGCGGCTCGGATCACACTTCTTTCAATAACGCCGGCCTGCCCGGGATAGGGCTCGGACAGGACCCGATTGAGTACGGTACTCACACTTGGCACACCAACCTTGATACATACGAGCGCATTTTGGTCGACGATGTGAAGAAAGACGCGGCGCTGGTTGCGTGGTGCGTCTACCAACTCGCGATGCGTCAGGATCGGTTACCACGCTTTGCAAAGGCGGCTATGCCTGCGAAGCCTCCATCAGCACCTGAGGACTTACCGTTACCTGCTCAAACGACACCAGCGCCGAAATCGAAATCAACAACTACACAGCCCGCGCCTCGGACTAGAAGGCGCCGGTAGAGGGTGTCCCTATGGCTTCTCCGGAAAAAGGTCATTCACAGGCATGGACCATCCGGGGAGTGCAGGCTCCGCTTCAGCTATTTCACCGCGACGGTAGATGTTCGGAGTTGAGCTGCCCTTCGAGCGATAGACTTTCACTACGTCATCACTGAGAAGATCGACGTCCCAAACAACCAGCGTTCCTGCAGCAAAGTAATCGGCGCGTTTCTTCGCCATCTGACGCTCAGCTCGTGGACCGTAGTCTGCTTCACTGCGGACTTCCACAGCGAAGATTGGTGCGCCCTCAAAAAACTTCATGCCCCTGAGCTTACCAGCGTAAAACCCAGCATCAGGACTAAACGATTTACGGTTTGGGAGATTTACAACAAATGCGGTGTTATCACCGACAGCACAACCACGCCTTGTACGTTTCGCGTAATCGTTCAATGAGATGGATATCTCTAATGCAGCATAGTGAGGTAACTGTCCGGTGGGTGACATGTGCACAATTTCTCCGTTTACAAGTTCGGCCTTGCCGTCCACCTTGTATAGATCTTCGATTGTGGCTTCGACTTTGGTGCTCATAAGATGTGAGAGTGTCCCTGGAACTGCTGTGGGCCATTGTAGCTGGCGACATTTGAGATCGCCAGTCGCGCAAACGGTCAGCCGCCGATAAAGCTCATCGATCGTGAGGGGGCTACAAACCCGGGATCGTTGATGAAGTGACGAGGTTCTTTCTTCAATACCACCGACTCGATGTACTCGATGACTTCATCTCTCGACGCACCAGAACGAATGACATCGCGCAGGGAGTATTCGACTGTGGAAAAGAGGCATGTGCGAATTTGACCGTCCGCGGTGAGGCGGATCCGCGAGCACGCACCGCAGAACGCTTCTGTAACTGGAGCGATAATCCCAATTTCACCTTTGCCGCCATCAGTGAATCGAAAACGAGCGGAAGTCTCTGAACCACGTCGCACGTCAATTGGTTCTAGCGGGAACCTCTCGCTGATCCGTTCGCGAATCTCTCTTCCCGAGACTACTTGTTCGCGCTGCCAGTCGTGACCCGAATCGAGCGGCATGAATTCGATGAACCGCATCTTCACGTCATGTTCTCTTGCGAACTCGGCGAAATCAGCAACTTCATCTTCGTTGTATCCGCGTACGATGACTGCGTTGATCTTGATCGGATCCAGGCCCGCTTTCTTCGCAGCTGCGATACCGTCGAGTACACGGTCGAGCACATCAACACCCGTCATCTGCTTGAAGACGTCTCGCTTCAAGCTATCGAGGCTGATCGTAATTCGATCAAGGCCGGCATCTTTCAAACTCTGCGCTCTGTCCGGTAGAAAATAACCATTCGTCGTAAGTGCCAGATCGCGTAGTCCGCTCGGCTTCAACCTCGCCAGTTTTTTGATGATGGTTTCAATGTCGCGGCGCATCATGGGCTCGCCGCCTGTCAGTCGGATCTTCTCAATGCCTAACGAAACGAAGATCTCGCATACCGACTCGATCTCTTCATACGACAGCATCTGCTCTTTGGGAGCGATTGGAGGTTCCCCGTGGGGCAGACAGTAAAAACACCGGAAATTACAGCGATCCGTCAGTGAGACACGAAGATCGCGTATCGGCCGGCCGTAGGAATCTTTCAGCGGACTGTTCATGCAGGTGAAATGATAGCTGGTAAAGGGCAGAGACCAAAACGACGACGTAGACCTTTATGTCCTTGTGACTTATAGGAGCCATTAAGCCTTTATGAGGCACATGACGGTGGCCTGCATAGCGGCAATAAGTTGTTCTTTGCCTTCCGGAGAAACTGAGAAAACATCCGCTCGAACAACGGTGAGCGTTTTGCCCGATTTCAGTACCTCCGCGCGAGCCAGAAAGTTTTCGCCTTTCGCCGGACGCAGCAGATTGAGCTTGAATTCTACGGCTAACACCTCAGCTCCAGGCGGCATTAATGTGTAGGCAGCATACCCGCAAGCCGTGTCGGCAATGGTCGCGACAATGCCACCGTGAAGATATCCATGTTGTTGCGCAAGGTCCGGACGATACCCAATTTTAACCTCGACCAGTCCGGGCTCTACACGACCGAGCTTCGCACCGATCAAATCCATGGCGGTCTGCTTAGCAAAGCTCGATCGAACGTCTTCAACGAAGCGAGGATTTGATGGGTTGCCGAGAATCATTGATAGGAATTGCGGGCAAGTGGATCGTTACCAGCCCATGAGACGAGAAATAGTTTGTAAGCCGTCGGGATCGTCTGGAAACATCACAGGCAGGTCTTTGGTGCGAACGGTCCTATTGCCGGTGCGGCGAACCATTGCCTTAACAGGACAACCACAGGCGCTGTAAACAAAGGTCGCCTCACGCTCGGCGCCATCGGGCCAAAAGTCTCGCACGAGAATTCCTTTATCGCGAACTTTGGCATCAAGAATGGAAGCTGGACTACCACTCCCGTCGATAATCCAGGTCGCTCCCTTGTCGTCACCAATGTAAATGTTCAGATTCTTGGCGGGCATTGGACCAGGCGACTTTGTGATCTTGCTGTTCCACAAAACTTCTCCTTTAGGCTTATAAACCAGCGCGCCGTTTCCCGGCTTTTCGCTACTCACGTGCATCGAGATATGTAGCTTGCCTTCGGGAGTTAGATCGCCGTATGCATCAAGGATTGCGAAGGTCCGTCCCACTCCATCATCGGGGGCATATCGTCGTTCGATCTGCGCTAAGGCAGCCGGAATAGTCTTTACACCCTCGAGCTCCGCTGTGACCATCACTGCCTTTGCTACTTCCATCGACAGTTCAGCCGACGTCGAGCTCGGTGCTCCAGGATCAGCTACAAGCAGGAGACTCTGTTCGTTCGAATTCTGGGAAGGACCACTCGGCGACGACTTCGAAGATCCGCTTTGACGAGTGACAAAAATGGCGCCGGCAATGAACGCCACGACAATCAGTCCGACAATGGGCACCGCCCATCGCGATTGTTTGCTCGCGGCCGTTGAACTATGACGCGACGCACTTTTCTTCTTACTCATATTTCATTTAGCGGCTGTGGTACTTGGTAACGGCCTCTTGAAATGCTGCTATACCGGCCGGCACTTTTGTTGAATCAACAGGCTGCTTGCCCGCTAACACCTCGCGCCCTTTCATTCCGTACAGCGGGTTGTTGATGTTGTTGTCCGGATCCAGCTGCATCTTAAAACGCTTCCCAAACTTCATTCCGAGCAGATGGCTGTTGTCATACACGTAGCCGAGAACCATGGCTGACTCAATATCTTTCTTCTGCTGTTCACTCAGCGTGCCAACCGGTCCGGCCAGAATCTTACTTGGTGTCTCGAGCCCGATACGACCTTTGTCAAACCATCCGATTGCGTTCTTGTTCATAAACAACAAGACGACAGCAATCTCGTTTTGGGCTAACACCTCGCCGGTAAACCCGAACGCGGACAAACGGTAAAACGCGGGTAAGGACCAACCCTTCTCACCGCGAGCGCAAATGACTCCGTAACCCTCTGTAGACTGCATGAACATTACTTTCTCATGATTGACTCGCGGAAAGACTGCGATTGCTTCAGCCTTATTTCCCAGTTCCTTCGGAAAGTCGCTGGTGCTCAGTTCGTTGAGAAAAGACAGGATTTTCGCGCTGTCCTCGGATCTCACAATTGCATGAGCAAACTTTCCTGAACGGGCGTTATCTGGAGATTGTGTTGCTGAGACTAAAACAGCAGGCTGAACAACAACCTCGGCAAACAAAAACAGTATGAGTACGGTTAGCTTATACATAAATTCTGATTACGGACCGCTCGATCTGCGCCAAGGCTGCGGGAATAGTCTTTACGCCACCAAGCTCCGCTGTCACCATCACGGCCTTCGCCACTTCCGTCGAGAGCTCGCTGGAAGTCGAGGTCGGCGCTGGTGGCTGCGCTATGATCATGGACTCTCCTGGTTTGCGCTCTGGGAAGATTGAGTTGTAGTCGATTTTGACGATCCGCCTTGCTTGGTAACAAGAACCGCACCCGCAATAAATGCGACAACAATCAGCCCAACAATAGGCACCGCCCGCGGCGATTGTTTGTTCGGAGCCGCGGAACTCTGACGCGACACACTTTTCTTCTTATTCATTTCTTTAGCGACTGTGATACTTTGCAAGCGCTTCTTGAAATGCTTCGATACCGGCGGGCAGTTTTGAGCGCTCGATCGGTTTCTTGCCTGCCAACACCTCTCGGCCCTTCATTCCGTAAACTGAGTTATTGACATTGTTGTCAGGATTCAATCCCGTCTTCAGCTTTTGGCCGAACCTAATCCCGAGCAGCTGGCTCTTATCGTATGTGTACGCTAGCACCGAAGCCGACTCGATCTCCTTCTTCTGCTGTTCAGTCAAGGGGCCAACTGGACCGGGAATCATTCTCGTTGGCATCTCGAGACTTACACCACCTTTGTCGAACAAAGAAAGCGCTTCCTTGCTCATGAACAACAGGACAACGGCACCAGTTTGTTTTAAAGAGAGGAAACTACCTGTGTAGCTCCCACCCACGAACCGATAAAAGGCAGGCAGCGACCACCCCTTCTCGACGCGAGCACAAATAACTCCGTATCCCTGAACGTGTCGCATAAACATATACTTTACTTCCCCGATTTGCGGAAACACAGCAATCGCTTCAGCCTTGTCGGCCAGTTCCTTGGGGAAGTTGCTGTTACTCAGCTCGTTAAGTACAGCCAGAATCTTCGCGCTCTGTTCTGATCTGGCGACTGCAAAAGCCAGCTTCTCCGGCTTTTCGGTCTTTGCGGTTTGAGTTGATGAGATCAAAACTGCGGGGTGAGCCGCGATTAAGGTAAATAACACGAGAGAGATTGCCGACCGCAGCTTTAGCATTGTTTTGATTAAGAACGTTGAAGAATAATCAAGCGGGTCGCCAACATGTTAGCATAGAGGCAACAACCGTGGCTGGGCGCAAACTCGATCTGCATACCCATTACTACCCACCCGCTTACTTCGAGCGCATTCGAGAAATCCCGTCAGAATTTGCTTTCGACCAGAGCCCGACCGGTCAGACGATAATCAAGTATCGCGGAGCACGCTTTTTTGGTATCACGCCCCCGATGACGAATCCGGCGCAGCGGATCGAAGACATGGACCGCGTCGGTATTGACATAGAAGTTTTATCGCTTTCCACGCCGAATGTTTTCTTCGCGGATGCCCCTCACCAGGCAGCGGTCGCACGGCTCGTAAACGATTCCTACGCTGAGCTGATTGCCAAACATCCGACTCGTTTCAAAGGGTTTGCCTCCATTCCTATGGACGACTCCGATGCGGCATTGAAAGAACTTCATCGCGCAATTGACCAGCTCAAGCTGAATGGAGTCATTCTGCTGAGTAACATCCGCGGAAACTCACTCACGTCGCCCGTGTATCGACCTTTCTTTGAAGAAGCAAATCGGATGAAACTCTGCATCTTGCTTCATCCGATGTTGCCGGCGAATGCTGAGCCTTTTCGGGAATATGTGCTTGGTCCGATTGTCGGATTTCCTTTCGACACTACGCTGGCGGTCGCGCGTATGTGTTATGACGGAATGCTGCGCGAGCTACCGGACATTCGCTGGATCATCGGCCACCTCGGTGGAGCAGTGCCTTACTTAATGGAGCGAATGGACAATGGTTGGAGAGATTTTGCCGAATGCCGCGAGAAGATAGACCATCTACCGAGCACTTATCTGAAGCGGCTCTATTACGATACGGTGTCATTCAGCAGCTACACGCTAAGGATGGTGCGAGAGATGGTGGGGGTGGACCACATGGTAATGGGGAGTGACTACCCTCATCTTCTGGGCTCGATCGAGCGTGCTGTTTCATCGATAGAAGGATTGGAAATCGCCGACGAGGAGAAGCGGCAAATCTTCGAAGCCACGGCGCTTTCAATCCTAAACAACGTGTGAATCCGCAGATTACGCAGATTCCACAGATATCTTAAAACGTGGTGAGACGAAGCTTTGCACCCTTTCATAAAATCTGTGCAATCTGCGTAATCTGTGGATCACTTCAGAGCGGCATCCAAGCTTGAACGATCATCAAGCATAATCCACTCAATGATCGATAATGGTAGGCTACCGTTCTTGATCAGCTCGTCATGAAACTGCCCCAGCCGGAAATTGGCCCCCTGCTTGTCTCTGTACTTTCCAAGCAGTCGCATGATTTGCCACTTTCCAACCATGTACGTGATCTTCTGCGTTGGCGAAGCAGCAGCTCCTGCCGCCTCTCCTGTCGCGGCTTCACGGTCGAGCCCACCGGCCTCCATGAAGTAATTCACCGCCTGATCAAAAGTCCACTTACCGGTGTGTAGATTTACATCGACGCCAATTCGCGCTGCTCGATAGCGCGAGAGTCGAAGTATTTGTCCCTGTCCCGGCGAGTTGTTCGGATATAGCCCAGTTCGCATAAGCATTTCTTCGCCGTAAAGCGCCCAGCCCTCAACCAGGAACCCATCAGAGTTTTGACGTCTGATTTCGTTGGGTAGGTGATTAGCGATTGAGAGCTGCAGGAAATGACCGGGTATTCCTTCGTGACCGAGGATGGGACGTGGATCTTCGATCGCGGCGCGAATATAAAAGTTCTTACTCGCGGGGTTGTACGTCGGGATGAAATAGAAACCGCTGGGATCTTTATCGTAAACGCCCGGAGGGTTCATGAAACCACCCGGGCTGGTAGGTTTAAAAGCCTCTGGAAGCTGACGGATCTCAAAACGTCCAAGGTACGGAGGCAACGTGACGAGCTTGTTCGTCTTGAGAAACTCAATCATCTCCCCCTGCCGGCTTTCGTAAGCTTTCAGGAACGCCTCCTGGTTTGCGGGAATGTTCTTGCTGCGCGCAGGATTTGGATCCGCCAACGACGGATCAGGAAGAAATGACTCGAGTGCCCGATAACGCGCAAGCTCAGCCTGGCCCAGTAGATCAACTTGCTTAGCATCGATCGGTAAGAGGTAGATGTTTTTTAAAAGATAGTTGTAGTTTTCTTCTCCCATCGGCTTGAAGGGGACCATTCCCTGAAGGCGTTTTTCGAGATAATCAGCAAACCCGTGAATCGCGACGAGCGCTTCGTCGCGCGCTTTCACCAAATCTGCTTTTTCGCCTGCCGAAAGATCGCCGGTAATGGTCATCAAGCTGTCGGTAAACAAACTGTCGATTGACCGAGCAGAATCAATTGCCAGCTCCGCATAGAGCCGGACCGGTTTTACAAGCGCGCGTTTTCCCTGCTCGATCAAGAAAGGCATCTGCTTTAAGCGAGCAGTAGCCGCGAGAGCTCGATTGCGTGGTGTGTCGTAATTTTTTTTTAGAAGCGAGAAGATGCCGTTGCTGCATTCGTTAACGTACGTCTGTGGATCGTTCTCTTCAAAATTTACAACGCGACTGAAGAATTCGATGTTCTCAAGTTGCGAGCGAAAGAGCAGCCAATCAATCTGATCGTCTTTGGACCAGTTTGCAGTCTGCATGGCTCTCACCTTGCCAACCACTTCTTTTATCTTTAGTCGTCGCGCCAGGATCGCAGTCAACGAATAATCTGTGAGCCGGTTGTCCCACGTGTGGAGCCCGCTGTCGCTCGAGGCAACCGGGTAGTTCTGATTGCGCCAGTTGTAGTAGTCCTCGGCGAGCTTCCGCAGCTCCGCAGGTGATCCCGGAGTCTGCCCTTGAGCAACGTTGGCAAGAATTGCGACGATTGAGCACACAAGCATCGAGACTATTAAAGCCTTCATTCGAAATCCCTCATTTAGTTTGATCCGATACGCCGGCTTCGTGATTCGCCAGCAATTGTCGAGCGTTACGTTGCAGCCCGGCGAGCTTAGCGCGCTTCATGGAGCTGTGTCGAAAACGTTTGGCGTAAGGCTCCTGCGTGAGCTCGAGAATGTCTTGCAGATCAGCATTTACGTTTCCCACGCGCGCCTGAAATCCAGTTTCCGGAGTTGATTGAGCAAATCTGTTCCAGGGACAAACGTCCTGGCAAATGTCGCAACCATACAACCATCCGTCGAGCTTCCTTCCAACGTCATCCGGCAAATCCGGACCACGGTATTCGATGGTCGCATACGATATGCATTTGTTCGAATCGAGCACGTAAGGCTCTGTAATAGCTTGCGTCGGACAAGCTTCGATGCATAACGTACAACTGCCGCAATGATCTTCGCTCGGCTCTTCATCGTAGTCTAATTCCACGTCGAGAAGGAGCTCGCCAAGAAATATCCAGGAGCCCAGATCTTGAGTGATTAGATTTGTGTGTTTACCAATCCAGCCAAGGCCCGCGCGAACCGCCCAGGCTTTATCCATAATCGGTTGAATATCGACGCACACCTTCCCTTCAACGTTTGGTACCTGAGCGCGAATGCGCGAGAGCAGCTCTCGGAGCTTGGCACCGACTATTTCATGGTAGTCGTCTCCCCAGGCATAACGAGACACTTTACCGGTCCGCGGTTGATTCGCGTGTTCTGAAGACGTGTAGTAGTTGATCGCTACTACCACGACTGATCGTGCCGATGACAAAAGAGCGGTCGGATTAACCCGCTTTTCAGGGTCGCGCGACAGCCAATGCATCTCACCCTGGTAGCCGCGATCCAGCCACTCGCGCAGACGCCCTTCTTCGTGGACCAAACGTTCCGCGCGCGCGATACCGACCTTTTCGAAACCGAGAAGGCGTGCCTGCTCTTTGATGTAGCATGTGAGATCTGGAATTGGTGAAGAGTCAACAGCCAGAGTTTCAGAAGAGAAAGCTTGTGATGCCATTGGTCACAAGCATAAGGCCCGGTGAATTGAAACGTCTAGTGAGGCGTGTCGGAGGAACAGGCCACGGCTAGAGATCCCGGAGCCTGTTAGAAAGATGACCAAAACCTCAGCGCTCGATCTTTTGCAAAGTTACTGTTACTAAAGGTTGATTTCCCGCAGTCTTGTTGTAGGAGAGCCAGCAACCGTGTTTCGGATACCGCACCATTTTGTACATTGATCCGTCGGGTTTTACATCGATATCTCCGCCAAACAGCTGTCTGGGCGTGATCACGCCGCTCGCGCCACTCATGAAATCAACGGAAATCGTCACGACCTTGCCGGCCTTGTCATAGAGAATCTGCGCGCTCTCTTTTTCTCCGAAGACAAAAAAGTCCTGCTCCGGACTCTTGTCTGTGGGGGTTCCGAGTTTCTTGCGTACCTCGTCGGCGAGTGAGCCGATTTGAATTCCGCGATACTCGTTGAACAGAGGCCCTTCCTCAGCTGCCGGTTTCCTTTGCGGGTCTGCTTTGGAAAGGGTAATAGCGCCCAACGACATAGATACCAGTAGCAGGATCTGGAGATGGAGTCGTGAAAGGCGAAACATACGGAGCTCTCCTTTCAAGCAATAGAAGGTTGTCCGAACCCGGCAGGTGTAGAAGCTGTAGGATTACCCAAAGCCGTTAGGAAGCAGGTGGTCTCCCAACAGGTTCGGTGGCGGGACAATAATCCCAGACTCAAAAGGTGTCAACAGATGTGGTAGCCGATTTGAGCCGTCAGGATTCCCGCGGCAGAGAGATTCTAGAAAACCAGTAGCTATAGATCAACTATTGACTCGACTTTGGGTTTTAGCGTAGAAGCAAACGGCTCGCATCCTACGGTCCGTTCGTTGCAGCTATACCGTCAAGGAGCTACTAGATGAAGAGGTCCGTGCTCAGCACTGTGCTTTCGTTCACAATCTTGATGTTAGTCATTGTGCAGCTTGCCTGCCAGTCGCAGGAAGCGAATCGGCCCGCTCCCCCTTCAAACATGAAAGCTGAAGTTGTTGATACGGCCGCAATCGAAAAGGAGATCACGCGAATCGAAAACGACTGGCCGCGCGTGTTCAGAGAGAAAGATGCCGAGGCTGTAAAGCGGCTCTACGCGGACGACATCATCATTATCTATCCGGACGGAAGACTCGGCAGCAAAACTCAGGACGTCGAAGATGTCGAGAACGGAAACCTAACGTTTGACTCGTGGCAGGTACTGAACATCAACGTAAAAGTGATCGACAACGATGCTGCGATAGCAACGGGCCGAACGATCATTACACGGGGAAAAACCAGGACGGCTGATGGGAAAATCGTCGATAGCAGTGGAGAATTCCGCTGGTTAGACACCTTTGCGAGGCGTGATGGTCAATGGAAGATCATCGGCAGCGCTTCAGTGCCCTTGCAGGTGCCGATCGGCGCACCATCGCCTTCTCCATCACCGTCACCCTCACCATCGCCATCTCCCTCGCCGCCGCAAGAGTAAAGAAATTTCCGATTTTCAATTGTCGATTTTCGATTGTTGGTATCAGTAAGTCGAAAATCAGAAATCAAAAATCGAAAATGACTAGATCTCGTGGCGGTTTGAGAGGGCCTTGTCCATTGTTACTTCGTCGACGTACTCGAGATCGCTTCCAACAGGCATTCCCATCGCGATGCGGGTGACACGAAGACCAAGCGGCTTCAGCAATCGGCTGATGTAGTTTGCCGTTGCCTCACCCTCAGTAGTTGGATTCGTCGCCAGAATCACTTCGCGCACAGGCTCGCCTCCGTTGTTTTCCGGTTTCAATCGAGGGAGAAGATTTGCAAGGTGCAACTCGTTTGGACCAATGTGACGGATCGGTGACAAGCTGCCGTGGAGCACGTGGTAAACGCCTTTGTAGCTGCGCGTCTTTTCGACAGCAACCAGACTGTACGGCTCTTCAACGACGCAGATAACGGAATGGTCGCGACTGGGTGACGAGCAGAACCTGCACGGATCGACTTCCGTGAGGTTATTACAAATCGAGCAAAGGATGATTCGCTGTTTTACTTCGCGGAGGGCGAGAATCAGTCGTTCCAGGTCCGCATCGGGCGTTCGCAGGATGTGAAACGCCAGGCGCTGCGCCGACTTTTGCCCAATGCTGGGAAGGCGCTTCAGTTCGTCAATCAGTCTTGTTACCGGTTCAGCATACTCAAGCATAAGAGAATTTCGGATTGCGAATTGCAGATTGCGGATTTAGTAACGATCCGCTTTTCCGAAAATCGAAATCCGCGGTTGCAATTAGAGAAGTCCAGATAGGCCGGGAGGTAGCATGCCTCCGAGCTTGCCTTTGATCGCTTCATCCACTTTGCGATTGGCTTCGTTTATAGCGGCCAGGACCATGTCTTGAAGCATCTCAACGTCGCCTTCTTTCAACACCTCCGGATCGATCTTTAAAGACAAGATCTCGTGGTTGCCTTTCATGACCACGCTAACGACGCCGCCTCCGGCAGAAGCTTCAACGCGCAGTTCCTCCATCTCTTTCTGCATCTTCTCTTGCATGACCTGCGCCTGCTTCATCATCTGTTGGATGTTGAACCCACCCGGGAATTTCATGGTCTTGCACCTCTCTGGAATTCGTTGGTTATGGTTGCTCAGCATCGTAACTGCCCTGCGAAGCGAATGCAAAGGAAGACTCAGACGTTGCGGCACTTAAGTTGTGATTTCGCACTCGTTGCATGCTATAAGGCTGTGTATTGAGACTGGATCAGCCTGCAGAGAAAAGCAGATGTCAACACCAAAAATGGACGATCAGGCAGACCTCGAACTAAATGCCGAAGTAAAGCTGTACTACGATCTCCACCTGCCTGAGATGCGACCCGCGCCTTTGTTGATTGCGCTTCATGGTTACGGAGCGAGCAAGCGACAGATGATGCGCGAGGCCAGAGAGATGGCGCCTGAAGGATTTGGCATTGCCGCGCTACAAGGATTTCATCAGCACATACGTGAGCCGAAAGAACCGGGTGGGCCTTTGCGATTTGGCTTCGGATGGTTGACCAACTTTCGCCCGGATGAATCAGTGGCAGTACATCATCGCGCGTTGCTGAATCTGATTGCTCAACTTACTGGTAACGGCGTCGCCCACGCCAAAAACATGTTTCTTCTTGGCTTCTCCCAGTCGTGTGCGTTGAACTATCGTTTTGCGTTTACTCACCCCTATCGGTTGCGAGGGGTAATCGGGATTTGCGGTGGGATGCCAGGCGATTGGGACACGAGCGAACTGTACCAGTCCACTCGCGCCTCGGTGTTTCATCTTGCCGGCAGTCACGACGAGTTCTATCCTCCGGACAGAGTCCAGAACTATGCACAGCAGTTGCGACAGCGAGCGGATGATGTCGAGTTTCGCAGCTACGATGCTGCGCATGAGATTGTCTCGTCAATGCGTCGCGATATCAGAGCTTGGCTTTCAGAGCACTCTGACAGGAATGAAGTCAATACCACCTCGCGGTAGCGGGTGGTCCTCCATTTGAAGACCAACATGCGAGCAACAAGACCCACCCGCTACCGCGAGGTGGTACTGGCTTCATTTCTCTTGTCTTGGAGCTTAGTCTGCACTTATAGTCATGCCGCCATCCACTCCTGAATCACATCAAGGGCAAGGAACAAAATGAAACGACGACTTCTCCGTCTCGGAATATTGTCCGTACTAGTAGCTTTGAATTCTGTAAACGCGCAAACACCTGACAAGAAACAACAAGCAAAAGCTGTTGCTGAAATCCGGGCTGTGCTCGACGCCCAGCGTGATGCATGGAATCGAGGGGATGTCGAAAGATATATGGATGGTTACTCGCGCTCTGATACTGTCTTTATCTCGGGCGATACGGTAACGCGCGGCTGGCAGACGGTCCTGGATCGCTACAAACGGGTTTATGACTCGAAAGAAAAAATGGGTGTCCTGACGTTTTCAGATTTAGAGACAACCGTTTTGAGCAACGACGCGGCAGTAGTGATCGGCCGCTGGCATCTGAAACGAGCGAATGATGAACCGCACGGTCGATTCAGCCTCGTCTTCCGCAAGACAAAACAAGGCTGGAAAATAGTTCAGGACCACACGTCGAGCGCCTCGGGATGAACGCTTTGCGAATCCCGTAGTCAAAATACACCGTGAAGACAGTTACGCCCCCCACGAACGCTGCCGCGGATCTCGTCGAGCTTGAACGAGACGTTGAGCAACGTAGTGGCGTTCTCAAGAAAGAACTCGGGCTCTTTGATCTGGTCCTCACTCAAGTCGTCTTCGTCGTCGGCACTATTTGGGTCGGTTGGGCCGCCAAGCTCGGCAGCGATCAAAGTGTCTTTTGGCTGCTGGCAATACTGACTTTCTATTTGCCTCTCGCCGCAGCAGTAATCTTTCTCAACAAACTTATGCCGCTCGAAGGCGGCCTGTACCAGTGGGCCAAGCTCGGCTTCAACGATTTTGTAGCTTTCATGGTCGCCTGGAACCTCTGGGTTTTTGCAATCTCCATCCTGGCGGGAATCGGGCTCGTGGTCACAACCAATATCTCATACGCCATTGGACCAGCTGCCGCATGGATGAAAGATCATAAGTTGATGATCACCCTCGTCAGTATCTCGCTGGTGTTTGGCATCATGGCGGCGGCTACGCGCGGGTTGGGAGTGGGCAAGTGGGTACACAACGCAGGCGGAATAATGTTGATGCTGACTTTTGCTGCTCTGATTCTTCTTCCGTTGTTCGCGATGATTCGCGGCACCATCACTGATTATCATCCGCTGCGAATCCACGTTCCTGCGTTTTCGAGCTACAACATAAATGTCTTCAGCAAGCTCGCGCTCGGCGCTCTAACTGGCTTCGAATACATAGCGATTCTCGCCGGCGAAACGCGTGCCCCAGCGCGTGACATAGGACGCTCGGTAATCATTGCTTCACCAATAATCGCGTTGATGTTCATTCTTGGTACGAGCTCGGTCCTGGCATTCGTTTCTCCCGATCATGTGGATCTCATCAGCCCGATACCACAGGTGCTGTCACTTGGTTTCGGACCATTTGGCTGGGTCGGAAACGTGATATCAATCGCTATTCTAGGTGTCGTTGTCCGGCAAATTGCTTTGATGAGTATTTACTTTGCGGGCAACACACGACTACCGATGGTTGCCGGGTGGGATCGTTTATTGCCGAACTGGTTCACGAAGCTCCATCCAAAATACAAGACTCCCGTAAACTCAATTCTATTTGTAGGCATTGTTACTCTCGTCATGGGACTGACGAGTTTGACTGGTGTGGGAGCTCAGGAGGCATTCCAACTGCTGGATAATGCCGGCGGTGTCTTCTACGCGACAACATATCTCGCCTTGTTTGCGATACCTCTAGTTGGTTTGAAATCCATTCGCAGTCGCGCGCCACTTTGGTTGAAGCTCGCCTGCGCCACCGGCTTTGTCGTAACTCTCCTGTACATTGCCTACACGCCGGTGCCGATTATTAACGTCGAAAGCCGGTTTTTATTTGCTGCAAAAATCATATCCACCGTCTTAATAGCCAATTCAGTTGGCGCGTTTATCTACTGGTTCGGAAAAGGAAGATCCGCGAGTACTGCTTCGGCCGCTGAATCAGCTGCCGATTAGACTGAACTCAGATCGATCGTTTTAGTGCATTCGAAAGAATGCCGATCCCAGCTAAAAGGAGACGAATATGGACAAGATCAATTGCGGCCGGCTAGTGCTCGGAGGTCTTGTGGCCGGTGTCGTGCTGAATATTGGCGAGTCGCTGTTGAATGCCGTGGTGCTCGCCAGGCAAATGGATGAAATATTCAGGCGCATCAACGTTCCACCTCCCGGCGGGACGTTTATCGGCATCGCTGTGGTCATGACGTTTGTTCTCGGACTTGTGCTGGCCTGGGTCTACGCGCTGATCAGGCCGCGGACCGGACCGGGCCCAAAGTCTGCAATCGTAGCGGCCGTAATACTCTGGTTCTGCGTGTATGTTTATTCCGGAATAATCAACGGTCTCATCCTCGGTGTGCCATTCTCGATGATTCTGATTGCGATGGCATGGGGCTTTGTGGAATATGCATTAGCAGGTCTTGTCGCCGGCTGGTTATACAAGGAGGGCTAACACATCTTAGCGGTCATCAACTGTTCGCAGCTCGTGACACTTGCAGGTCCACGGCGGCCGCGCGTTGGACCCGAGCTGCGTGAACTAGGCATCATTAATGACGGCGCGATGCTCGTGCGGGACGGGACGATTGACAAGGTCGGCACGCGCAACGAGATCGAACCGCTGATAGATCAGGCGACAGAGGTGATCGACGCGGCGGGACGAGTCGTGCTGCCGGGTTTCGTCGATGCCCACACTCATCCGGTGTTTGCCGGGACGCGGGTGAATGAGTTTGAAGAACGCGCAAGCGGAGCTACATACCAGGAGATTGCTGCTTGTGGGGGCGGAATTCAGTCGACCGTTAGAGCAACGCGCGCTGCAATTCTCGCAGATCTAGTGCGAGCGGGACGACGCTACGCTGAATGGTTTCTGCGCTGTGGAACTACTACAGTCGAGGCAAAGTCAGGTTATGGTCTGACCGTTGAAGATGAGCTCAAGATTCTGCGTGCCATAAAGCAGTTGAACGAGGAAACGCCATTAAACTACGTGGCAACCTTCCTCGGTGCTCATGATGTGCCGCCAGAGTATCGTGCACGCCGAGACGAATACATCTCACTTCTAATCGACGAAATGATTCCGCAGGTAGCTCGCGAGAAACTTGCAGAATATTGCGACGTCTTTTGTGAAGATCGAGTCTTCACTAACGATGAAGCGTGGAAGATTTTGTCAGCAGCTCGTTGCAGTGGACTGGGGCTGCGCATTCATGCGGACCAATTATCGCTTTCAGGTGGTGCAAGGCTCGCGGCTGAGCTGAGTACGACGACTGCGGATCATCTGGAGCACACCGATGCTGCCGGAATCTCCGCTCTTAAATCAGCTAATGTGCAACCTGTTCTCCTGCCCGGCTCGGCTTATGCGCTAGGTTCAGCACGTTATCCTGCCGCTCGCGAAATGATTGAGGCGGGGTTGGCAGTAGTGCTCGCAACCGATTTCAATCCCGGCTCGTCACCAACGCCTTCGATGCTGATGGTGTTGTCGCTGGCATCCACGCACATGAAGATGACTCCCGCTGAAGCGATCTCGGCCGCAACGATAAATGCCGCCTACAGCCTGAATCGCGGGGATCGGATTGGGTCACTCGAAGAAGGCAAGACCGCGGATTTTGTGATACACGACGTTGCCGATTATCGCGAACTGGGGTATTTTTTCGGGATCGAGCATCCGTGGAAAATCTATGCCGCTGGTCAACTGGTCATCAATAGGACCTAAAGGACCTATGGCTTCTTAATCACCGCACCGTCTTTCATCACGAAGATCACATTCTTCAGCGTCTTCAGATTCTCCAACGGATTGTCGGGAACTGCGATGATGTCGGCAGCCATTCCCGGGCTCAGGAATCCGCGGTTTTTATCCACACCAAGCAAACGAGCAGCGTTCGCCGTCATGGCCTGCAAGGTTTTCTGCGGGGAAACTCCCGCTTCAATCCACGGCTCGATTCCCTCTATCGCCAACGTTCCACGAGTTTGCCCTTCAACCTCATCGACGACGTCTGTTCCATAAACAAGTGTGACACCAATCTTGTTTGCCCGACGTAGCCGATCTACCCAGACCTCGTGACCTGCCTTGTCGTACGAAAGCGCCAGGTACTCTGTGCCCACGAGAGCCACGTTATTACGTTTGGCGATTTGCAGAACTTCATCGGACATCATCCGTCCGTGTTCGATCGATGCTACACCGGCTTCCGATGCGTTCCGCGCACCTGCCGCGGTCCAGCAATGCGCGGCGAGCTTCATTCCGCCTCGAGCAGCTTCAGCGATCATGAATCGAATGTCATCAACCGAGTAGATGTAAGCCTGATCGTCAACAACGATCTTTATGACACGTGCTCCGTAGTGAATGTTCTCGCGGATCCCCTTAACCATCTCGTCTCGCGTGTCGGCATAAAAGTATTCAGGCTCGCCGAGCTTCTGCTTGTCGGGCTGTAAATGAAATTGACCGCCATATGGAGCGATGATGCGTCCGGCGTTGATTACTGTTGGTCCGGGAACCATGCGCTGCTCAATCGCTTGCCGCAAGCTCGAGCAAGCATAGTTGCCTTCGTTTCCGACGTCTCTTACCGTCGTGAATCCCGCCTCGAGCATCGTGCGAGCATTCACAACTCCTTCAATCGCGCGGAACGAATCAGGATCGTTAAGCGTGGTGTAGTAGTAGTTACCTGCATCTCGTCTTGGCTTCACCCCCATGCACAGATGAGTGTGCGCGTCAAACAATCCAGGCAAAACAGATGCGCGAGAGAGATCGATCACCATTGCTCCCGCGGGAATCGCGATGTCAGATCCGATGGACGTGATCTTGCCTTTCTCCACGATAATGATTTGGTTGTTCGCGATCGTACCTTTGTCCGTATCAACAACACGTCCAGCGCGAATCGCAGTTGTCTGAGCTACTGCTGCAGTCGGAAGGAAAGCACAAATGAGAAGTAAAACGAGTTTGGAGCGGGTCATGGGAATGCTCCTGCAAATGATATGAACGAGCGGGGCATACCCTATCCTCTTTACTAAACTCAAATCAATACGAACTACACTTGGTGGTGAGTTGATGCGAAAAGGCATGCCTGTTGAGGGGTGAAAAAGCGATTGACGATCAGGCTTTCGTATCCTATCATCGGGGCAACACTGGAAAGGAGGTGATTCAACAAATATGAGTTCTTATCACAGTGAGGTGGCTGCGGCCTGACCTCTGAACCAGAACCTGACTTGTTAGGATTTGGGTTCAGTCGTCTCACTGCTTAGTGCTCCTCCTTTCTGGAAGTTGCACACAGTCAGCCTCAGGCCAATCCCAACAGTTCACCGGAGCCGTCCACGAATCGATTTCGTGGACGGCTTTTTCAATTGCACTGGGAGCGCGCGTCTCGCCCGCCTTGTGGCTGATTCTCAACGTAATGCGGGCGAAACGCCCGCGCTCCCAGTGCTCTCCGTGGTAATATCGGCGCTATCCTCGTTGACCGCTCAGGCTGGTTTTTGCATCAAAATGTATCGTTAGGGCCGCACTTATAATTCAGGAGTCACATCTCTTTGTCATCCGCAGAATCCCCGGTTTTTCATGATCCTCATGGACGCCGCTGGCGCAGGGTCAGGCAAACCTGGCTGGCGCTCGCAGTTGTTGTAACGACGCTGGCTGCAATATTTATCGCCAGTGTTCTGGCAAATCCGGTTCTACCCACGTTCCGGTTACGTCAGCTTGCAAGCCTACCCAGGACGGCGGATATCAAGCCTAAACGGCCGAATGTTCCCGCCAATCCCAGCGAACAAAAGGCAAAGAAAGCTCAAGCCGAGCTTCAACATGCACTCGCCAACACCAAGCGAGTCGTACCGGGAAAACGCGCATCGCAAATTCCGATCGTTCCGCCGCCACCGACGATTCCTACTCCAATCGTCCCCCAGTCTCGGCCACTCTCGGTGGGCTTCTACATCAACTGGGACGAATCGAGCTATGGATCTCTCAAAAGGAATCTCGACCATCTTGATTGGGTGGTCGGCGAGTGGTCGCATTTACAGAACTCTGCTGACGCGCCTTTGGCAACTGAGATGAAGGCTGATGCGACTCGGATGGCGTTGAACTGGATTCGTGAAACGCGCCCTCAAGTCAGAATACTGCCGATGGTTCAGAATATGGTTGACGAGAAGTGGGATTCCGCGCTTCTCGGTCGAGCCATAGCCGATGAAGCGTCGCGCAAACGCTTGATCGATGCGCTCACGAGTTTCGTCCAGGAGAATAAATTCGCGGGAATATGTGTCGACTTTGAAGAACCAACCAAAGAGACACAACCGAACCTGTTGACATTTATCCAGGAGCTGCACGCGGCATTTGCTCCGAAGGGTTGGCTTGTTGTCCAGGCCGTTCCTTTTGCCGAGTCAGAATGGAATTACAAAGCATATGCGGCTGCTGCTGATTATCTGATGTTGATGGCGTATGACCAGCACTGGGCCACCAGCAAAGAATTAGGTCCTGTCGCAGGTCAGGACTGGTACGAGCAAAACCTAATAGAACGAATGCGCGATCTCGATGGTTCAAAGACCATCATTGCGTTAGGCAACTACGGGTACGATTGGACTGAAGGTGATCCCGAGGGCGATGAAGTCACGTTCCAGGAAGCGCTTATTCACGCGTACGAATCTCAAGTCAGTCCTGTTTTCGATTCTGCTTCACGGAATCCGTACTACGAGTACTACGAAAATGACGAGTCGCATCACACAGTTTGGTTCCTCGATGGCGTGACTGCGTATAACCAGATGCGCGCTGCCAGCGGGTACAAGCCGGCTGGGTTCGCAATCTGGCGGCTCGGTTCTGAGGATCCGTCGGTGTGGTCTGTGATGGGAACATCTCAGTCAGCCACACCGGATCAGTTGCAGCGCATAAACTATGGCTATCAAGTTGATTTCGAGGGAACGGGCGAGATTCTACAGGTAATGTCTCGACCTCAAGACGGCCAGCGCACCGTCGAACTTGACCCTGCGACCGGATTTATTAAGAGCGAAAACTTTGTAAGTACGCCTTCGTCTTACGTGATTGAACGAAGCGGCGATCATCCCGGACAGATTGCTCTGACGTTCGATGATGGTCCTGATCCTGAATGGACCCCCGGAATTCTCGACATTCTGAAACGTGAGAATGTCCCGGCGACGTTTTTCATTATCGGCAAGAACGGACAGGCCTATCCCGATCTCGTACGACGGATCGTCAACGAAGGTCATGAGATCGGCAATCACACATTCACTCATCCTAATCTTGGTGAGATTCCGGCTTCGTTGACAGAACTTGAACTCAACGCTACGCAACGTTTGATCGAGTCTCTAGTCGGACGATCGACAGTTCTTTTTCGCCCGCCTTACTTCGGTGACGCCGAAGCTGATAAGCCTCAGGAAGTTGAGCCGGCAATCAAAGCAAAGGAACTGGGTTACCTCATGGTCGGCGTCCGTATTGATCCCGATGATTGGCAGCTTCCCGTCTCTGCCGACACGATTGTTCAGAAGACGATCGCTCGGGCCACGGACACCAACCCGGAAACACGAGGTCAGGTGGTTCTCCTTCACGATTCGGGGGGTGATCGCTCGGCAACGGTGGAAGCGCTACCGCGAATTATCCATGAGTTAAAGAATCGCGGCTTTCGCTTTGTTCCAGTGTCCGACCTTGCGGGGCTTTCAAGAGATCAAGTGATGCCGCCGATTTCTCCCAGCCAGCGAGTATTCACGCGAGCAGATGCGGTGGCTTTCTTCTTTCTCTCCACCGGAGGCTGGATGCTGCAATGGGTTTTTCTGATTGGGATACTGTTGGGACTTGGAAGGCTGCTGTTTGTCGGATCGCTTGCTTTCGCGCAGTGGGTTCGCTCTAAACGCAGACAACGGTTGAAACTCGGTGATGCTTTCTTGCCCTTCGTTAGCGTCATTGTGCCCGCTTACAACGAAGAGCTGGTAATTGAAAGTACGATCCGTAGCCTGCTTTCGTCGGATTACAAAAATTACGAAATCATCGTTGTCGACGATGGTTCGCAGGACGGAACGAGTAAGGTTGTTGCCGAGAAGTTTGCTGACGAGTCGCGGGTAAAACTATTCACGGTCGCCAATGCCGGGAAAGCGGAAGCGCTAAACACCGGGTTGCGACAAGCAACGGGCGACATCATCATCGCCCTCGATGCCGATACACTTTTTGCACCGCAGACAATTAGCGCTCTGGCCCACCGCTTCCACGATCCACACATGGGCGCCATTGCCGGCAATGCTAAAGTGGGAAACCGCATCAACATCGTAACGCGGTGGCAAGCGCTAGAGTACATCACTTCGCAGAATATGGATCGACGCGCGTTCGCAAGTCTCAACTGCATTACTGTTGTTCCGGGTGCCGTGGGCGCGTGGCGCCGTGATTTGATTGAACAAGCAGGAGGCTTTCCTTCAGACACGCTCGCCGAAGATCAGGATCTAACACTGCGCATTCGCCGCATGGGTTACAAAATCGGTTATGAGGAGGCAGCGGTCGCCTGGACCGAGGCTCCTGATCGTCTGCGTCCTCTTGCGCGCCAAAGATTTCGATGGGCCTATGGCACGCTGCAGTGCATGTGGAAACATAAAGACGCGCTCTTCCGCCCGCTGTACGGCACACTTGGTTTCATCGCCATGCCGAATGTTTGGATCTTCCAGATACTTTTTCCATTGATCTCTCCGGTAATGGATCTGATGCTGGTCTATACTCTAGTTTCCACCGGTTTAGATCGACTGCAACAGCCGACAGGATATTCTTCAACGAATCTTCAACAAGTCCTGTTTTACTATGCTCTGTTTCTGGCGATTGACTGGATATCGGCGTGCTTCGCTTTCGTTCTCGAGGGGCGCGAGCGCTGGCGGTTGTTATGGTGGTTGTTCCTGCAACGCTTCTGTTACCGGCAGGTGATGTATTACGTCATGATCAAATCGGTTGCCATGGCGGTTCGTGGGCCCGTCGTAGGTTGGGGTAAGCTCGAGAGAAAAGCTACCGCGGAAGTTGGTCCATAGTGTCAAACCTTTTTTGATCGGAGGTCTTCGGAGAGAAGCCGATAGATGCCTAGCCAGCGGAGGTTCTGGATCGCATGTTCACTGGTGTTGCTGTTGGCGTTCGCTTTCCGCTTTGTTGTTGCGCGCTATCTCCCGAATGACGATCCCGATGATGGAAAACTTTACGCGCAGCTCGCGCGCAACGTGCTTGAGCAGCATGTTTTTTCCGACGATGGCGAGGCCCCTTACCAACCGACGTTAATACGCTTACCTGGATATCCTCTTTTCCTCGCCGGCGTCTATTCTGTCTTCGGTCACACAAACAACACGGCGGTTCGCATCGTTCAGGCAATCATCGACACCGCCTCGTGCGTTCTGATTGCGCTGCTGGCTTACTATGCCGAACCTGATGAATACCAAAAAAGATCTGTAGCCTTAGCTGCTCTCACGCTCGCCGCAGTGTGCCCATTTACGACGATCTACACGGCTACGATTCTCACAGAGACGATCACGATCTTTCTTGTTGTCGCAATGTGCTTAACGGCGATGCTGGCGTTTCGCTCCTCCGCCTCAAAAGCGCTTCTCCTTTGGTGCCTGACTGGACTCATTGCCGGAACGGCCGTGTTGTTTCGACCCGACAGCGGACTGTTCGCGGCAGCAATCGGAATCACACTCGTAGGCCAAACTCTATGGCGTCGATCCGTTGCCGCAACAGAGGACCAACCGCAAGCATCTTTGACATCGAAATTGAAGCTTGCCGTTGCTAACGCTGCAGTTTTCACAGCAGCATTTTGTCTGGTGCTTCTGCCATGGACGATTCGTAACTGGCGTATCTTTCATTTGTTCCAACCGCTCGCGCCCGCTCATGCTGAGATGCCGGGCGAGTTCGTCCCTCGAGGTTATCTTTCATGGTTACGTACCTGGACGGAAGATGAGCGATACATTGGACCAGTGTTATGGAAGCTGGACGAAGGGCCAATCAATATCGATGACTTTCCTGGCACTGCGTTCGATTCGGACACAGAAAAGCAGCAGGTTGCAGCTTTACTGCAGCGCTACAACCAGCCAGCCGGTTCCGTTCCAGCGACTTCTGAAGCGCCAGTACAAACCCCGCAACCGAAGCGACCTGAAGAGAACAGCGCTCAATCAGCAGTGCCTGAAGCCAGTCCGGGAGAAGAGGAGTCACAGGAAGGCGAAGAAGAGAATTCCGAGGACGAAAGCGAACAGCCAGAAGAGGAAACAGCCGAAGATGTCGGACCAGTAAAGATGACGCCAGAAATCGACGCTGAGTTCGCTCGCATTGCACGTGAACGAGTCAGCCGTTCGGCCTTTCGTTATTACGTGTTGCTGCCCTACAAACGAGCAGTCTCGTTATGGTTCGACACGCACTCGCAGTACTACCCATTTGAAGGAGAACTATTACCGCTCGACGATCTCGATCACACGACGCACCAGCACATCTGGCTACCACTCTTTACGGCATTAACATGGATCTATACTTTGCTGGGCGTGGCTGGTGCTTGGCTCTTGTGGCGAACGCATGACTTCGCAGCCAGGCGTTGGGTGATCATGACAGGTTTGATTGTGTTCTCGCGCCTTGCGTTCTTCGCAACCCTGGAAAACCCGGAACCCCGTTACGTCGTGGAATTCTTCCCACTGTTATGTGTTCTCGCAGGCGTTGCCACCATTCGAATTGCCGTTGCCGCTCGCACGAAAGCCAAGATAATCATTCAAGGCTGAACTTCATCGAACTCAGGGAGTTGGGGAAGGTTTTGCTGCTGGTGTTTGCTCTGAAGTCATTACGCGCGAAGGATCTTCCTTGTCGGGCGAAGTGTGCAGGTGGATGATCTTCCAATCCTTTCCTACTCTCTTGAACACCAGAGTCATTCGTCCGCTAGCTGATTCCGGAGTGCCTTTGTACGATTGAGACTGCGTCCAGAGACAAGTCACGACTGCTCCATCTCGACCCAGCATGTTTATCGAGAGATCGCGGCAATCAAGCTTCACATCTTTGATATCCGGATACGAACTCTCGCGATTCTTGCGCAGCTGGTCCCAGCCTTTAGTAACCGTCCCGTTGTTGTTGAACAATACCAACCGCGTCGAGTTCCAGTAGACGCCCGTTACTTCGTTCACGTTAGCGTGGCGGATTCCGTCGAAAAGTTTGTTGACGGCTTCCTGCACCGACGCTGATCCTGGAGCAGCGGCTGCTGTCACTGCCGGCTTGGGCTTCGTAGTCTTTGCCGCTGGCGCCGGCGCTTTCGGTTTGACGGTATCAGTTGATTGCGAAGGAGCAGGTGACGATTTTTTAGTTGCGGCGCTTGGCTTTGAGATAGTTGAGGAGTTGGTGTTTTGTGCCAGTGTCCCAGAGCAACCCAAAGTGACGATGCTGGCAATTAGAAGTATTTTGAGAATCATCTTATCTTCCTCACTTTCGAAGATCTCCGTGCCTCCGTCTTCTCGGTGCCTCTGGTGAATATCTCTCAGGCCACCTTCATCACCACGGAGGCACGGAGAACACGGAGCCATCATAACGGTTTTTGGTTGGAGGCCGGTCGCTTAGTGAGGCGGTTGTAACTAAAAAATAATAAGCTGAGGTGCTAATTCCAGGGGATGCCGCTGCGCAATCGCTCGACCGACCTTTTCTGGCCGAGGATATCGAAAACCTCAAACATGGACGGACCAACAGCCTGTCCAGTAAGCATCGTTCGCGAAGCATTAATCAAAAGTCCAGCTTTGACTCCAGATTGATCTGCAAATTCGCGTAGTGCGGCTTCAACCGTTCCGGCATTAAATGGTCCCACCTTTTCCAACGCATCTGCCAAACCGGATAAGAGCTCACGCAGGCGAGGTTCCTTCTTCAGGTTCTTGTTAACAGCTGCCTCTTCAAAATCGAAATCATCTGAAAAGTATGCTCGGCCCTGCGATGAAAAATCTTTGAGTGTGAAAAACCGCTGGCGAATCAGATCAATCGCGCGCGTAAACCACCCACGCTCGTCTTCCTCGTATTCTTCTCGCCAGAGCTTGTTCGTCCTCAATTCCGTTTTGACCATCGGCACCAGCTCTTCGAGCGGCATCGTTCGGATGTACTCAGCATTCATCCAAAGAGCTTTGTCATCTGTCCAATGTCGCGGATCGTGTTCCTGAAAGTTGAAGATCGCATTTGCACGGCCGATACCTTCGAGCGAGAACTCTCGAATCAGTTCGTCCTTACTTAGCAACTCTCTTCTTTCGGGAGGTGACCAGCCAAGTAACGCAAGAAAGTTGCGAAACGCCGCCGGCACAAAGCCTCGATCGCGATAAGTTGTTAACGAGACTACTTCGCCATGTTTGCGCTTTGAGAGCTTTCCCTTATTCGGCGCGAGGATCAGCGGCAGGTGAGCAAACTTCGGGACCGGAGCGCCCAAAGCCTGGTACAGCAAAATTTGTTTGTGAGTGTTCGTCAGGTGGTCCTGGCCTCGAATGACGTGTGTAATTCCCATTTCGATGTCATCAATGACGACGGACAAGTTATACAGCGGGTGACCATCCGATCTCAGCAACACCAGATCTTCAATTTCCGAAAAAGATCGTTCTTGGGGTCCGTACACAATGTCGTGAAACTCGGTTTTTCCCTCAACCGACACCTTGAGACGGACAGCATACGGCTCGCCAGACGCAGCTCTGGCGTCCGACTCTTCCCTTGAAAGATCCCGAAAAGGATTCTGCCGATGATCGACTCCTTCCGCAGCTTGAGTTCGAGCGCGTTCAGCAATTCCTTCTTTGATCGTAGCGTCGTCGCGATGCTGCTTTGGCGTAAAGTCGCGGTAAGCCTTGCCCTCTTCGACGAGACGATTAGCTGCGTCACGATGCTTGTCCGCGTTGTCGGATTGAAAAACGAGTTCCTCGTCATAATCCAACCCAAGCCACTCGAGACCATCAATGATCGAACGTGTGGATTCATCAGTGGACCGCTGAAGGTCGGTATCCTCGATACGCAAGAGGAACTTTCCGCCCATTTTGCGAGCGAAGAGCCAATTGAAGAGCGCTGAGCGCGCGGCTCCGATGTGGAGATATCCTGTTGGAGAAGGAGCAAAGCGTACGCGGAAAGTCATAAGAAAAAATAGCCAGCGATTAGTAGTCAGGATTCAGGAGTTAGACTCTACTGATGTACTGGCTACAGACCACTGACTAGAGAAGCTGGCGGAGATGAGAGGATTCGAACCTCTGAAGGGCTTTTGACCCTTAACGGTTTAGCAAACCGCCGCCTTCAGCCACTCGGCCACATCTCCATGCCGCAATTCAGGCGAAGTTCATTCTAGTCGGCATGAATGGATTGTCAAGAACAGGAGGATGGTCCTATAGCTCGAATATGTACTATATGAATTACAATCAGAGCCATGAAGAAGCTGATTGAAAGTCAGATGGCAGGGTACGGCGCCGCCATCCTGGGCACAGGAGTGGCTACCTTTGTTCTTAAAGCGTTTGGGGACGGCATCAATCCCACGACAGTATCGTTAGTGTTCCTTCTGATCGTGCTTTTCACCGCTACTTTATGGGGTTCCGGTCCCGCAGTCGTGGCAGCATTAGTTGGCGTTGTTTGCCTCAACTTCTTTTTTCTGCCACCCGTCGGCACTCTAACCATTGCAGATCCTCACAATTGGATCGCTCTGTTTGTTTTCCTGGTGACTGCCGTGACGGCCGGACAACTTTCAGGGCGTGCGAAGAGACGCGCAGCTGAAGCCGAGGCCGGAAGAGTTGAAATCGAACGTCTGTATCGCGAGCTGCAGACTTCGTTTGAGGAATCGAGCCACGCTAAAGCATTAAAGCAAAGTGAGAAGCTAAAGACGGCTCTACTTGAAGCTGTCACTCATGACCTGCGCACCCCTCTCACTTCCATCAAAGCGTCTGTAACTACGCTGCTTCAGGACCTGAATACTGCCGACGGTGGCGCTCCCAAAGCGGAGCTCGATCCTGAAGGCAGGAGAGAGATGCTAGAGGTCATTGATGAAGAATCTGATCGACTCGATCATTTCATTGAAAAATTGACGGAGTTGGCCCAGATCGAGACGGGAGACATGAAGCTGCGCCGTCAGTGGGGTTCCGTTGAAGAGATCATTAACGCTGTTTTGCGACGCGCAGCCCCACAGACGAGGCAGCACAAGATTGAAGTGTGGCTGGATCACGAATTACCGGCAGTTCATGTCGACGAACGAGCTGTTGCGGAAGTTCTTTACAACGTGATTGATAACGCAGCGAAATATTCGCCTCCCGGCACCAGCAGCCGCGTGTCGGCTAAATCCGATGACGATGCGACTGTGCGGATTGTTGTTGAAGATGACGGACCGGGAATTCCGAACGAATTGCACGAGCAAGTGTTCGAGAAGTTCTTTCGAGCCACTCATCCCCTGGATTCAGCCGACAGCCCTACCGGTACCGGAATGGGCCTGGCAATCGCACGCGGCATTGTTGAAGCGCACGGTGGACGTATCTGGATTGAGAATGGGGCTGGTGAGAAAGGAACAACAGTCGTAGTCGTGTTGCCCACCGGCGATATCGAACCGAATGGTCGCGTCGAGGTCATCAAAGAAGCAGCGGGCCGCATCTGAACGGCTAACGTAGCAATGGCAAAATCCCGCATCCTGGTTGTCGATGACGAAAAACAGATTACCCGTGTGCTAAATCGAAGCTTGACGACGCAAGGATATGACGTGCACGTCGCAGCAGACGGAGATGCCGCTTTGCAAACTTTTGGTGACTGGCATGCGGATCTTGTGATTACCGATCTGGCGATGCCGAACATGAGTGGTATAGAACTGTGCCGAAAGCTACGAGCAATTTCTGATGTTCCAATCATAGTTCTGTCTGTACGAGGGGAAGAGCGAACCAAAGTTGAAGCGCTGGATGCCGGCGCAGACGATTATGTAACCAAACCCTTCGGAATGGATGAGCTCGTTGCCCGTATTCGAGCAACATTGCGCCGCGCACCGGTGTCAGGATCCGAATCCAGTCTGATCCGGGCCGGTCACTTCACCGTAGATCTTGAAGCGCGCTCAGTAATGCTCGATGGCAAACCGGTCCATTTGACGCCGAAAGAGTACGACCTAATGGTCTATCTGATTCGCCACCCAGGAAGAGTTCTCACCCATCGAGCATTGCTTGGCGCAATCTGGGGCGGAGACTACACCGAACAAACAGAATATCTGCGAGTCTTTATCGGACAGCTGCGGAAAAAGATCGAACCCAGTCCCGCATCGCCGCGCTACATTCTTACCGAGCCCTGGATAGGGTACCGATTCAACCCGGGCGAGTAGTTAGCCGGGTAAGCCTGACGAAGTATTTTCAAGTTCACCCGGCGCAAGCGAGCGCTTGCGTCGAATCCTTCATGCCGAGGGTCTGACATGTCAACAAAAGACATCAAACAACTTCTGGAACGAATTCACTTACGGCTTGATGAAAGTTTGGTAGGCATCGGAGCGCAAGTGGCTGACCTGGCGCCGGCGGATTTGGCGGAATTACTCAATCAGCTAACTCTGGTTGAAGCAGCTACGGTCATATCCTTATTACCCGTCGCACGAGCAATCGAGATCTGCGATCAACCCACGATGCGACGTCGCGCCGCCATTCTCGAACAATTGGAACCGGATCGTGCTGCCGAGATTCTTGCCGGACTTTCAGCCGACGAGCGCACTGACGTGATCCAGAAAATGGGCTTGCATGAACGTCACCGGATTCTGCCAAAGCTGAGCGAAGAGATGCGGCAGGAGTTGGAAGACTTGCTTCAGTACCCTGCTCACACCGCGGGAGGCATCATGACCACAGAGTTCGTCCGGCTGCACCCGAGACAAACTGTGGGCGAGGCGCTAAAGCACATTCGTTCTGTCGCACGAGAGAAGGAGTCGATCTATGCCTGCTACGTTCTTGAGCCCGACACTGAGAAACTCCTCGGCTCGATTTCACTGAGAGATCTGGTGATGGCTGAGTTCGACACACCGATCACTCACGTAATGCGGCGTAAGCCGGTAACTGTCGATGTGAGTGAGGATCAGGAGGCCGTAGCGAAGAAGATCGGTAAGTACAACCTGTTGGCAGTTCCAGTGCTCGAGGAGGATGGAAGCGTAGTCGGCTTCGTGACAGTCGATGATGTAATCGACGTGCTGATTGAAGAGCAAACCGAAGATATATTGCGGATGGCTGGCGTGGAAGCGGACGCTCTAGACAAGCCGTATTTCGAAAATCCGATCTATCGCGTTGTTCGCAAACGGATTGGATGGTTGCTGCTACTGTTTGTTGCGGGGACCCTGACGAGCGCAGTCCTGCATCGGTTCGAAGATGAGTTAGCAGCCGTAGTAGCACTTTCGTTCTTCATTCCCCTGCTAATTGGCACGGGAGGAAATGCCGGAGCACAAACAGTAATGACTGTAATTCGAAGCCTTGCGCTGGGTGAAGTAGGCGTCAAACAGGCTTGGCGCGTAGTGCTGCGAGAAGCGACTACAGGCATGGTGGTTGGTTTACTCGTTGGGCCGATCGCTTTTGGTCTCGCGCTGTTGTGGAAAGCGCCGCTCGAGCTTGCACTGACGGTTGCGGTCACGATGTTTGCAATCTGTTGCTGGTCAACAACAGTCGGCTCACTGATTCCAATAGCTGCCGAACGAGTCGGCGTTGACCCGGCGGTGCTTTCGGCGCCGCTAATCACGACATTAGTGGATGCGACGGGTCTCGTGATCTATTTTTCGATCGCGAAATTGATCCTGGGTGTATGAGTATTAGTCGCAGGAAATTCTTACGAGCCCTGGCCGCTACTCCGCTGCTAGCGGTTTCCGGCGCTGCGGCCTATTCACGTTTAATCGAGCCATATACTTACACGGTGGCTAATCACGACATCTTCATTCGCGATTTGCCCAGCTCGTTCGAAGGTTTCCGCATAGCTCACATAACGGACGTCCACCACAGCAACATCGTGGGAATCGAAGAGGTTCAAAAGGTAGTTGAGCTCACACGAGATGTGAAACCTGATCTAATCGCTCTGACGGGTGACTACACAACTTCGTACCGACGTTATATCGAGCCCTGTGCTGAGGCTCTCAGCAAACTCGAAGCACCTGAGGGTGTTTGGGCTGTGCTCGGCAATCATGATCACTACACTGATCCGGAGCTCACGTCGCGAGCGCTGGAACGCAACCACGTCCGCGTGCTGAACAACGCTAACACCATCCTGCATCGAGGCTCTGAATCGCTACAGCTGGCTGGAATAGATGACTGGTCCTGGGCCGCGTCTAATTGGAGTCGAGCATTTCAGGGTCTCGACCGGCTACGCCCAACTGTATTGCTTTCCCATCAGCCCTCGGTTTTTGACCTGGCGGAAAGTCAGGGAGCGTCATTGATACTCAGCGGTCACACTCATGGCGGTCAGATAGATCTTCCATTGTTGGGTGCTCCAGCCCGTTTGGCTACTAAAGATCTGAAGTATGCGCGCGGTTTGTTCCAGCGTGGTAACACGCAGCTGTACGTTTCGTCAGGCACTGGTGTGATTGGTCTGCCGATGAGATTTGGAGTTAGACCTGAGATTGCGATTCTGAGACTCAGGCGACCGAAAGAATAACCACAGATTACGCAGATTACACAGACGCACAATTGAATGGCGGGTGCAGCCTGCCACGAGTTCATACCGGTGTGCTGTTTATGTGATTCTGCTTAATCTGCGGATAAATGCGCGGGACGAGGGGCTTTACGCAACGGCGATGGGAGGTTTGGGGCGCCACAGATTTGGATCAACCGCGAGCGATCTCTCTGCATTTCCTGATCGTTTCCGAGCACGGACCTCACATCATGCAAAATGCTCGCAGCATGCGCATCCGGCGGCGCTGCCATCCGATAGTGCATCCATTTTCCCTCGCGTCGCGACGCCACTACCTTCGCGCGTCTTAAGTACGCGAGATGACGCGAGACCTTTGGTTGATTGATACTTAACACCTCAACCAAAAAACAAACACAGATCTCTTCGTTACCAATCAGATTGATTAACCGCAGTCGCGTTCGATCTGCGAGGGCTTTGAAAAGCAATTCGATGTTGTACTGGTCGTAGCCCATTGCCGCTCGTTGCCAGCCTTTGGTGCTGATTACGAGTGCAGCCCGCGTTGAGTTCCTTTCAGTCGGTACCGACAATTCTGCTGCGGCGCTCGAGGAGAACGGTATCTCGCCACCGGTTGTTCTGGCTGCCAATTCGTTCACGTCTTCCCACAAGCCTGAACCCAAGACTCCGGTGAAGCGCAACGCTGGAATGATTCTCTGGAAAAATCCCTGCTTGTAATGTCCAGACGCCATTTGCTTCAGATTCTTGAATTAACTCTTCGAGTAAAGCTTTGCCAATTCCAAGTCCGCGCACATCAGCCGCAACGTAAACGCTGACTTCAGCCACTCCTGAATAAACCGGGCGGTTGGAAACTCTGGAGAGGGCAGCCCAGCCAATCACTCGATCATCGGGTGAAGTCGCCACGAGTCGAGCGAACGGCAGATGACTGGCGTCCCAGTCGTTCCATGAAGGAGCCTTGACTTCAAAGGTGGCCTCGCCGGTCGCGATGCCTTCAAGATAGATGGCGACCACCGTTTCCCAATCAGTGGCCGCCATTTTGCGCAGGGTGAAATTCATGTCCACAGATTACGCAGATT
>JBKPAC010000006.1:0-7306 GCA_046726175.1 Acidobacteriota bacterium | reverse complement strand
GAGGCGTTGCTCTTCGCATCAGCATTAGGTGACGACGCTGCTGTGCGAAAGTTACTGAATGATGGTGTTGCCGCCAACGAGGCCACCGCGGGCGGAGTTACTCCACTGATGGTTGCCGCAGGCAACGGAAAAGATTCCGTCGTGCAACTTCTTATTGCCGCCAGCGCCCAGGTAAATGCTATCGATGACAACAGCGAGACAGCATTAATGTATGCCTGCCGGAGCAAGAATCGAGACACTGTATTGACGCTTTTAAAAGCTAACGCCGATGTGACTATCAGGACCCAGGGCGGAAATACGGCGCTTATAAACGCGGCAACCTATTTTGATGATGCAGACTTGATCAAAGTATTTCTTGAAAGAGGGGCTGAAATAAACTCTCGGACCGATAACTACAATTACATCCCGTTGATGGCTGCGGCGACGTTTGGTAATACCAAGACGCTCAAGGCTTTAATATCGGCAGGGGCAGATTTGAACGTTCAACACCGGGAGGGCACGACAGCTTTAATGATGGCAGCCCGGTCGGGGCAAACTGAAGCCGTCTTGGTGCTCTTAAGGGCGGGCGCGATAAGGAGCGTTAAGGACATGCGGGGCAAGACTGCTTTGGATTACGCCCGCGAACGTGGACAGACTGACATCGTGAATGCGCTGAAGGCAACTGACGAGGCTAAGTAGACCGGATAATGGTCAGAGTTCTTGATGTGAATGTTGATGCTAATTGATTGGTTCGGAACGGAGGCCAAGTGGTCAACGAACCGGGCACAAGACTCCAGACCGCCGCGCATTTTGATCAAGTCCTCCGGCGAAGGCTTCTCGCAGAACGCGCCTAAGCCACAGTAATCGCTCCAGCGATATGATGGCGTTGCTGCGAAGAGTGCCGCGACGATACTTACTTCGAAGCTCCAGGCCGCGACTTCCATAATCCTTGTAGCAGCCCCCAGTTGTATTGTCTTCCTTTCCAGCCAGTCGTCTCCGCCGCTTCGTAATTCAGGTCCCATGACATGAGAATCTCTGAATTTGAGCGGCGGCTGAGCATTGAATGAACTCCCGGTCTGAAATGGCAACTCGCGCACGCTTGCAAGCTGACTCTCAACTCGCGTTCAAACGGAAACGCGGGCGAAGTTTCTTCGAATAGATCAATGCCATGTGACATGAAAAGTGGAAATTCCGTATCGCTCTTCACGAGCGTACGCAATCCGCCACTTTGATTGGCAAACAATTTAGGCCGGCTTAACTTGAACTCATACACGTCCATCGCATCGCCCGCTTTGTTCCTGTCGATATGAAGTACGGCCGGAATCTCACTCGGGATTGTGTGATGAACACGAATCTGAACGTCTTCAATTATGTTCGTTGGCCGCAAATTACCTTCACTGTCGATCAAAACCATCCCTCGCACCAGAGCCAATTGCGTACCAGAAGGAAACTCAGGCAAGTCCGGGTTGGGTAGCAACCGACGCGGCTCTTCCGGATCGGGTAACCACGGCTTGGGAAAGTCTGAAAGCGTTTTCAAATATTTGACAGTCGCTGCTCGCCCTTCGGGAAGACGCATAAAAATGAGAAATACTGACCTACCGGAAAAGAATGCTACGTGGGCCAACGCAATGGGTTCACCTCCCCGAGCGCTGAGTTGAACCCATGTGCCCTTTTGATCAAAAAGGTCCGGCGGCAGAAAAGGCTGTTCGCGCTTGTTCGGATTTTGAGCAGAAGGCAATGTTCTTGAATTTGTTGCTTGCTTATACGTGTTAGGCAGTGCCGCGATCTGGTCGGGCGCGAGGGCCAGCCTCTTTATTACCTGCACCAGCTTGATCTGTAGATCCAACTTTTCTTGAGAATTGTTCAGTACAGTCGTAGTCCAGTCAAAGATCGCCCATAGGTCACGTTGCAAGATCGCTCGCTTCAGAGGATCGGCGCTCATATTCTCGGCGTGCGCAGCCAAAAACTCATCGAGGACCACTATAGCGTCCTGATACGCAGGTTTCTTCAAGAGGTATTTAGTGCTCCACCAGAGCAGCGGGTCGAGTTCGTCATAGCCGTATTCACGACCGTCTCGACCCTCGCGCCGATAGAAACAACGGTAGAGTCGAGTCCACATGTGATTTTGCTCAGGATCGTATAGCCTCCAACTCTCGGTTTCCATCGCATTGTGCGAAAGCACGAGCATTGAGGCTTTTGGTTGGACATTCACCTCGTTGGCGAAGCTACAGAACGCCAACCCCAACAGCAGAATCGAACGATATGCTATTCCGACCTTACTCCAAAACATTTTTCTAATCTCAGACTGTTGATGCTCAACAATCATCGTCCTGAAACCCGCCCTGATCGAGTCGCCGCGGTTGCGTTAAAAACTACAGTATCCGTTCCTTGCAGCGTGTCGATCTGTACGCCGTAGCAACCGGAGCCTGGCACGTACATGCTTGTGGGCCAAAACGACCAGTGCGTTGGTTCTTTTCCAGCGCTTGGGGAATCAAGCAGTAGTCTCTCGTTAGGCTCGGAACCCGAAGCGCTAAAGCGAAGTTTGTTTCCGCCCTTTCCGTCTAGCCGCCTTCCTCTGATCAAGATGGCTCCCGAATAATCAGGTTTACTCACCCATGGTGTCTTCGCGCGATAAGCGTGCTCTTCGTAGGGCACCTTGTCTAACCCAAAGCGCGCTTCATCGGTGGTTTGATCGGACCAGGCCAACGCTAAGAAGACCGGTCCTTTTCCGTACCAGAAACAACCTGAACAAAAAATGTACGGTGCTCGAGGAACAGACTCACGATTGCCTTTGGTCACCGGGCAGCGATCTCCGGGGTGAAGCACTGGCAGATTTAGAGGTCGTTGGCCCAATTGGTCTAAAGCCCCGGGACTGGCTCTAACAGAATCGTTATCTTGGATTAGGAATTGAATTGAATCGCCGTCCATTCTGGCTGGGTGGCTTGGCCATCGCGATTGTAACTGACAGCGGAATGTAAAGGCTTCCAAAATCAGCGCAGCTAAGATCAGCTTCTTCATCTTGCTTCTCTGGAACTACGGAGTTAAGAACTCGTGTGATTCTTAGACGTTCATGCGCAAGATATTCTTCCCAGCCGTCAAGTCTAATGCAGGCGGAAAGCATTTCGCAGAGCCCGCTTGGCACGATAGCCGATACAGGCGCGATTGAGTTGATTAGCGGACCGGAAGAAGCAACTCAGTCGTTGGCAGCAAGATGAATAGTGAAAACCACTACAGATTCACTGCCGTCAGTGACCTTCACAATCTGCTTCAGGGTTGGCAGAAAGCGCGCGGCTTGCCGTGGCGGTGGGTGATAAGTGTTAAGGGTGATCTCGTAAGTTCCGGCTGCTAACCCGGAGATTACGAATCGTCCATCTTCATCAACTTGCGCGTAGCCGTTTGCGAAACGTAGCTGGTTGCTAATTGAAGCGAGCATTCGTGCGCCGGCCGGCAGAGTCCCACCTTCGACTCTGACCTGCCCGCTAATGACGCCGGTTCCATCGGCGATCAAGATGCGCAAATCAAGGATATCTTCGTCCGGCTTGATCTCGATGCCTTGCTTTTGTTCCACGCCGTTATGCTCGATCCGCAAAATCGACAAGCCGTTCAAGTTCTCACTATCAGCTTTTAGATTGATAAATGCCTTACCTGGCCGCAGTCCTGTGAATTGAAAACTTCCGTCCGGCCCGATGGCCGTTACGTGGGCGATTCCCACTCGCAGATTCCCTATGCTGGGCACAGCGGCTACTACTTTTACGGAAGACAATCCAGTCAGCGCAGTCGCGCTGGTGACGCCTGCTGGGACCACAAAACCGCTTAGTTTTGAGCCGCTACGAGCCTGAACTTCAAGATTGGCTACGTCCGCATCGACGACATCAAAGAAAACCACGTCGCTGTACAGACCGCTGCGATCCAAGCTTGACGAGATGTAGACTGCGTAGTGGCCAGGCTTCAGGTGATCCAGCCGAAACTTGCCCACCGTATTGCTCTGCGCGATTGCGAAGCTGACGAAACCGCCGTTGTTCGTATTGTTATTAGGGCGGCCGTAAACAAGATGAATTCCCGCGAGGGGCTGCCCCGTGACTGCATCGATTACGCGGCCACTAGCGGTGTACGTTTCGGCACTCTGGCCAGGCTGGATATTAGCCGCTGCGCGTTTGTTCGTTTCTCTGAAGCACAGAACACTGGAATCAACCAGTGCTGCGTCCCTTAAGTTCGATTCAATGAAGGCGTGGGAGGTCGGTGCTTTTGGAATTATTAATTGCGTCCAAGTGATTATCGCCGCCGTCATTAAGGCAGCGCGAATGGTGATGGATGAAGAGGCGCTGCGACTCCGATCGAACATTTCAGACGACCTTGGAATGACTGCCGGAAGCTTGAGTCGTCTAATTATCTGACGCAGCCACTTCGGAGGCAAGTAGTATTCTTGCTGGTTTTCAATCCGCGCAGAGCAAGGTCATACATCCCATTTCCGATCATCACGAACCCGGCCCAAAACAATGGGTGTTGGTAACGCTGCTCGTTCATGAGGTCAAGCGCCACTTGTTCTGAGTGCCGCTGCTTTCGTTGGGCCAGAGCCCAGGAATCGCGCTGGGCGTATCTAAATTTTTTGGCGTCAGGTTGACGCGACTGATAGGAAATCGAATGGCAAGGTGTAGGAACCTATGGAATGCGAACGATCTCTCGGACGGCTATTTTGTTGAATTTAGCGTAACGTATGTGAACGTGTAGTAGTCAGTAGAACCGACTAAATCCCGTTCGCAATGCGAAAGTCTTGGGTCGGCCACCGCGCGTACAATAGGCGTACATCGAGGAGCCGAAAACGGCCTAAACCATCCTGAGCCATCCTAAATCACCTACGGCATAAGCCCGTCACTCAACGACGTCGGTTGATCTCAAACCACTTCGGCGAATCAGTAAGCGGCCCTCAAAAGGCCGGCGTCGGCGGTTCGATTCCGTCCCTGGCCACCACTCCTTATCAATAACTTAGCGACACTCAAAAAGCGTGTGAAATTTCGCGCGCGAACAAATACGCGTACATCGGTTTGCTTACTTTCTCTTTTGGCGCCGCACGCTAAAACAACTTCCAAATTTCCGGCGCCGGTTGCTGACAACTTGGTGTTCGCCGATGGGATCGCCGTCAACTAGCCGCAGCAGATCCGCTAGTGGGCCAGCGTCGATCACTCCGACCTTGTCGAGGCACTGGTTGCGCTTCCTGGACTGCGTCAGTATAAATCCTAGCTAACCTAATTGTTATGGTCTTGCCGCAAGCCTTTGCTTCGCTTGTTCGATTTGCTCTTCGAGTAAAGTTTTCAACGTAGGGTCCAGCTTTAGGCACTGATCAAAGTCCTTCTCTGCTCTTACCTTGTCGCCTTGATACAAGCGGGCCAATCCTCGGTTTCCGTATGCCTTCGCGTAGAATGGATCAATCTTGAGAGCTAATTCGTAGTCGGCCATGCTCCCGTTCACGTCTCCGTTATCCTGCCGAACGTTACCTCGATTGCTATAGGCTACCTCTCATGATATAGGCCCGAGCCAGCTTCGGGTCGAATATCAGGGCCGCGTCAAAGTCGGCTATAGCGCCATCCATGTCGCCTTTTTTGTACCGTTCGTTACCTCGGTTGTAGTACATCGCAGCGGACCGGGGTGCTTGTGCCTGGAAGATTGGGGCGACACTTAGCATTAGAATAGCCATTAATAATGTGCTGCCCTTACTTCTTTTTATAGATGCATAGATCTTTAACATAACCCCTTTACCTCTGCCTTCGGGATTCATCTTCAATTTTGAGTTGGACCAGGTTGTACTCGAATTGCCTGGTGGATAGACACGCAACTAACTACGTGCCTCGGAACTAGTCTCCAGAATTTGCTGCGCTCATCTCGTTAATCGAAGTCTGTATGAGAAACCCGCATGCACTCCTACCACGAACCAAGTCAGCAATTAACCGGATAAAAGTGCTTCGCTCGCTAAAGTCAACATAGTTCATTGAACTTGGCGTTCCTTGCCGACGATTATGTTGGTCTAACTTTTTTATCGCTGAGATCAATCTTTCCGGGTTGACGCCCACATGCAGCAGCGTGACTACCGCTATGCCGTCACAGCGCAACTCCAGCTGTTGCAGTTCAGCGTACTTATGATTGTTGAGGGCAAGCTCGAATCGACTCCAGAAATACTCATGAGCGAGTTCGTGTGCTACCACAGCTTGCAGTTCTTCAGCAGCGAGAATGTTCAGGGCCGGCTCGGTTATGAGAATTGCTGCGCCCGCCAGGAAAACGGCGGTGGCGGTTGGGGAACGCAGAACTCTGATTTCAACGATGGATTGGCGCTGGTGATATCGGAGGATTGGATCGAGTGTGCCTAGTTTAGCTACTCCTTCGGGCGAAGGACTTACGAGATCGGTCTTCGGCAGCATGTTCAGCACTCTTGCTCTGAGATCTGCGCTCAGTGCCTCAGGTCGAACTCGCCCCAAATAGTCATCAAATCGCTGTTCGTTAATCTGCCGAAAATATGTGAACGCCCTTTGAATGATAGTGTTCACCTGAACTGGGGTCTTGACCGTTTTAGGACGCTCGTTGCCCCGGTTGCAAAGGCCATCTGGCTTTACGCGACACGCCAGCCAGCCAAATCGTTGGTTTCGCCGATGAAAGTTGTTCCCTTCACGAGTTTTGCAGGCTCAGAGTGGTTGGGAGCTTTTTCGCCCGATGGCAATCAGATCGCCTTTGCCTGGACCGGAGCAGAAGACAACTTCATCGCTGACATCTACGTCAAGCAGATTGGTGTTGAAAAGCCCCTGCGCCTTACTACATCTCACAGTCAGAACGTGTGTCCGGTCTGGAAGCCCGATGGTCAGGAAGTCGCTTTCGTCCGGTACTCTGAAACCGGTGCCGCTACAATCTTCACCGTTCCAGCCTCCGGTGGCGCGGAGCGGAAGCTACTTGATTTGGGCTCAAACACTGCTTTTTGCGGTTGGGATTGGTCTCCCGATGGTAAATCCATCGCGTTTGCTGAGAAAGACCCAAAAGAGGGGCCATTTAGAATCTTCTTAGTCTCTCCCGACACACTGGCAAAAAGTGCCTTAACATCCCCGCCTGGCGGGAATTTGGCAGATCTCAATTCTCCGGGAGAGGGAGATTTCGATCCCGTGTTCTCACCCGATGGTCAAAGTGTTGCGTTCGTCAGGAAAAGCTCTTGGATCTCAGCAGACATCTATATTGTGCCCGTTGGTGGCGGCGAACCAAGACGCCTTACCTTCATCAATACAACCATTGCTGGCCTGGCCTGGACCGCGGACGGACGCGAAATAATATTCTCGCAAAACCCAGTTTATGT
>JBKPAC010000005.1:0-13820 GCA_046726175.1 Acidobacteriota bacterium | reverse complement strand
TGATAGGGAAACTCTCGACGGGACACTGAGCTTTCACACCCGAAAGCGCTAAGGAGGCCACACCGCTGGCCTCCTTTTTTGTTTTTCGGGTCGTCTAGCCGCGAAATAAGACCGCGATTGATCTTTTCCCACCACTCACTTACGATAAAACTTCGCAAACCTGCCCGATTAATCATCAGTATTTCTGCGTAAATGTCCCCGGAGCGTTGGCAACAAGTCGAGAGTATCCTCCAGGCAGCCCTCGACCTGAACCCTGAAGAACGCGATAGCTTCCTCGTCGAAGCCTGCAAAGACGATCTCGATCTCAAACGCGACGTCCAATCGTTGCTGTCAAAGCGCAGTCATCTCGAAAAGCCTGCCTCCGAGTCAACCGAGCTACTCGAAGAGGATCGGGATCCCATGATCAGGCGTCGTCTCGGTGCATACCGCGTTGAGCGTGAATTGGGACGCGGTGGGATGGGGACGGTGTATGAAGGGATTCGAGCGGATAACGAATTCAAGAGACGTGTGGCTATAAAGCTCGTCAAGCGAGGCATGGATACTGATTTCGTGCTCCGCCGCTTTCGCAAGGAACGCCAGATCCTCGCGGCCCTCGACCATCCGAATATCGCGCTGCTCCTAGATGGCGGCACGACCGACGACGGACTTCCCTACTTCGTGATGGAGTTCATCGAGGGGCAGCCACTTTACAAGTATTGTGACGCAAAGCAGCTGACCATCAACGATCGGCTCAAAATATTCCTCTCGATCTGCGACGCAATTCATCACGCACACCAGATGCATGTCGTGCACCGCGACATCAAACCGTCAAACGTCCTCGTCACAACTGAAGGAGTTCCGAAGTTACTCGACTTCGGCATAGCGAAACTGCTCAATCCTGAGCTAGCTGGAGACATGACTCACGATCCCACCGCAACTGCAATGCGGCTCATGACTCCAGAGTATGCGTCGCCGGAACAAGTCCAGGGTGCGCCTACCTCACCGACGACGGACGTTTACTCACTCGGTGTCTTGCTTTATGAGCTGCTGACTGGGCATCGTCCATATCGTCTTCGCAATCGTGCGCCGTATGAAATCGCGCGTGTGATCTGTGATGAGATGCCGGCTCCACCAAGCGTGATTATCGGTTACCCCGAAGACTTGCTGCCTCACTATCTTGCTGGAGACGATACCACGCCACTGCAGCGGCTTTATGCTGCCCGCAATGCTGGACCAGAAGCGTTGCGCCGCGACCTTGCCGGAGATGTCGACACAATGGTCATGCGCGCATTGCGCAAACTCTCTGAGTGGCGTTACCAAACCGCTGAACAGCTGCGCGTCGACATTTGGCGCCATCTCAACCACCAGCCAATCTCCGCATGGCCTGAACCGCCGAAGGCTCCCGCATCGCAGAAAGAGCCGGTGCGAACCGACAACTCGCTCGCAGTGCTGCCGCTTAAATTACTGGACATTCATGGAACGTCAGAATCAGGACCTGACTATTTAGGAGTTGGTCTTGCGGACGCTCTCATTACACGGCTGAGCGCCATCAAGCGATTCACTGTGAGACCTACCAGCAGTGTGTTGAGGTATGGCACTCATACAGATCCGCTCGTTGCGGGCCGAGAGTTGGGAGTCACGTTCGTAGTCGACGGTCTAATCAGAAGGGCTGGCGATCGAATTCGCGTGACCATCCAGTTGCTCAGTGTGCGCGACGGTACCGCGATCTGGGCAGGCCAATTTGACGAGCAGTTTACCGACGTACTCAGCCTGGAAGACGCAATCTCGGCTAATGTTGCCGAAGCGATAACACCGCAGTTGACCGGTGACGAGCGAATCAGACTTTCAAAGCGAGGTACGGAGAATCCTCAAGCGCACGAGGCTTATCTGCGGGGACGTTACTACTGGAACACGTTCACGGAAGAGGGCTTTGCTCGAGCAATTGTCTGTTACAACCAGGCGATCGCACTCGATCCGAAATACGCGGCAGCCTACGCCGGCGTAGCCGCATATCACAACTGGCTCGGATCTTATAGCGTGCTGCCTTTTGCAGAGTGTGCAGCTGCTGCGTTCGAAGCAGCATCGATGTCCGTCTCGATTGATCGCTCTCTTGCTGAAGGGCACGCAGCACTGGGCCAAGCCATTCTCACCAAAGACTTCGATTGGGACTACGCCGAACGAGAGCTGATCACCGCTATCGAGCTCAATCCAAAGTACTCATATGTCCATGTCTTGTACGCCTTGCAGTTGACCATGCAAGGACGCTTTGGAGAAGGTCTTGATGAAGCAAGACTCGCGCGCGAGCTCGATCCACTGGCTGTCATCTCGCGCTTTACTTACGTTTGGTGTTCGTATCATGCGCGGAAGTTTCAGGACGGCTTCCTGCTGTCAGATGAGACTCTGAAGTCAGAGCCAAACAACCTGATGATGCTTCACATCCACAGCTTCCTCTTGAGCCGCCTGGGAAGACACGAAGAAGCCATCGCCACTGCAAGAAAATCTGTGGCGCTCATGGGGAAAGTTTCACACACGCTGGGCAGACTCGGCTCAGCACTCGCGCAAGCCGGTGAAATCGATGAGGCTGAAGCTGTCCTTAACGAGATGGACGAAATCACGACTCATCGCCACATCTCGCCGTACCATCGAGCCATAGTAGCCTGCGTTCTTGGTCGGATCGATCAAGCGCTGGATCTTCTCGAGGAGGCGTACCAAACGCGCGACGCGAAGATACTGTGGCTCGGCGTCGATCCCGAATTGGACGACTTGCATGGGCAGCCACGCTTCAATGAGCTGCTCAGAAAATTGAATCACTTGCTCGCTGTACCACCAGACAGCGCAGCAATTACCGCTCAAGTGCCAAGCCCCGCGCCGCAAACACAAGATACCGAAAACGAACCTGACCCGAAGGCGGACGAGGCTCGGCAGCTTTACACAGCGGGTCGGTATTACTCCACCAGAAGGAGCGCTGATGGATTATGGCAGGCGATTGATCGACTTAAGCGTGCTGTGGAGCTCGATCCTCGCTTTGCCCTCGCACATTCTGAGTTGGCTGATTGCTATGCTCTGCTCAACTGGTACGTTGAGCCCCCACCGGAAAACGCATGGCCGCTCGCTAAGCAATCAGCGCTGAATGCTGTCGCTGCCGATCCGAATCTGGCTGAAGCACGCTCATCACTCGGTTTTGTCAGGCTGCACTACGATCGCGATTGGGAAGGAGCTGAGCGTGAGCTGCGCACTGCAATTCAATTGAAGCCGGGCGCACAGGTCGCCCACCGTTGGTTTGCATTCAGTTTGTCAGCCATGGGCCGGCACCAGGAAGCGTTTGCCGAAATGGAGCGTGCTCGGGAAATATCGCCTCAGTCTGCAGTGCTCGCGACTGCAATGGCGAACGTGCTGTTCCTGGCGAGCCGGTACGACGATGCCATCGCCGAATGTCACCGGGCCATTGCGTTAGATCCAGGAGCAGTTTCGGTTCATACAGTTTTGCGCTGGTGCTATGAAAAGAAAGGCATGCATCGCGAAGCACTCGCTGCGTTCGAACAGGAACGGGTATTTGCCGGCGAGACTGCCACAACACACCTGAAGCGAGCGAGTGTTTTGGCGGCCGTCGGCAAGAAAGAAGAAGCCGAGGCGATTCTGAACGATTCAATAGCGCAACGAGCCGAACATTGGGTTTCTGCATACGAGATCTCAATCGTTTACTGCTGGCTTGGTGACTTTGATAAGGCTTTTGAGTGGTTGGCCCAGGCCGAACGTGAGCATGCGGTCGGATTCACTTTTGTGCGCGTGGACCCAAGGTTGGAGCAGTTGCGAGAGGACGCGCGCTTTGAAGGGCTCCTGCGCGGCATTGCGCGAACAATCTCCTAACATCATGCCGCGACAGATGGCACAATGATGACACCAGGTTTTCCTGAATGGCTCGTGCCGATGGCGGCAACCCTCACACAGGAACGGTTCACAGGACCTGAATGGATCTTCGAACGGAAGTTCGATGGCATCCGACTACTCGCTTATAAGAACGGCGCAGACGTTCAACTCTATTCGCGCAATCGCCTGCTTCAGAACGTTCCGTCCGTCGCGCGAGCCGTCGCATCGCTTCCTGCACACGACCTCATCCTTGATGGGGAAATCACGTGGGGTCGCGGCACAGCTGCTTACCACGTGTTCGACATCATGTGGCTTGATGGCCGCAGCCTGACATCGCTGCCACTTGAACAGCGTCGAGAGGTGTTGAGCGCGCTACCAGTTCGCGCACCGCTCGAGCCTGTGACTTCTCTCGACGGTCCATTACCGTGGGAACAAGCGTGCAAAGAAGGATGGGAAGGTGTGATCGCAAAGCGTCGAGATTCGCTTTACGAGCACCGTCGATCGAAAAACTGGCTGAAGATGAAGTGCGAAGCCAGCCAGGAGCTGGTGGTTGGCGGCTTCACTGATCCGCAGGGGCAACGTGTCGGTCTCGGAGCTTTACTGGTCGGCTACTTCGAAGGTGAGGACTTCGTTTTCGCAGGGAAGATCGGGACCGGCTTTGATACGAAGTTGCTGCTCGAACTTCGTGCTCGACTCGACACACTCGAGATCCCCAAACCTCCCTTCACTAAAGCGATCGGTCTTCCAAGACTACGTGCGCATTGGGTCCATCCCGAGATCGTGGTCCAGGTCGGCTTCATCGAGTGGACCGTTCATGGCAAGCTTCGTCACCCACGGCTGCTCGGACTGCGGACCGATATGTCCCCTCGTGAAGTCGTCAGGGAGTCTGCTTGATTACGCACCCCGACAAGGTTCTCTTTCCTGATGACGGGATCACGAAAGGTGAACTCGCTGCCTATTACGAATCAATAGCTCCTGTAATGTTGCCTCACATTCGCGCTCGGCCAATCACGATGGAACGCTACCATCGGGGAATCGGCGCAGCAGGTTTTTTTCAAAAGGATGTATCCAAAGGTTTCCCCGAATGGCTAAATCGAGTTGAAGTGCCAAAGCACGGAGGAACTGTGCATCATCCGCTTGTCGATGACACTCGTTCTCTTCTCTGGCTTGCTAATCAGAACTGCATCACACCGCACGTATGGACCTCGCGAGCACCGAAGCTGTATCACCCTGATATTTGCATCTTCGATCTCGATCCTTCGAAAGATGAACCTAAACGGCTGCGCCGCGCGGCATTGGCCCTCCGAGATCTACTTGCAGAACTCGGTTTACCGAGCTGGATTAAAACGTCGGGCTCCAAAGGTTTTCACATAGCAGTTCCGCTAGATGGAAAGTCAGACTTTGGCGACATTGCCAGGTTTGCTCACATGACAGGCACGGTTCTCGTCCAACGTGACCCGCAAAATCTGACGCAGGAGTTCAGCAAGGTCGATCGACACGGTCGAATATTCGTCGACACGGGACGCAACGGCTACAGCGCTACCTTTGCCGCAACGTACGCAGTACGAGCTAAGTCGGGCGCGCCCGTGTCGGCGCCGTGCAGTTGGGAAGAAGTTGAAACGGGTGTGGCAAATCCGCGCACTTTCACGTTGCGAACGATGGCCGCACGTGTCGCGGAAGTCGGCGACTTATGGGCCGACTTGTTGCGGCGGAAGCGCTCACTCACTCGACCGCTTCAGCGAGTGCGGAAAATGTACGCGTCGCTGGGCAAGACATGACAAATCTCACCATGCGCGGTCTGCTCTATGGTAGGCTTGCACTGGTATGAGCCGCTACCGAAAGAGAGCTGACCGAAATCATCTGGTGGCAAGGAAACTCGGCTGGATGATCGTCGGAAGGCTCGCGACAGCCATCGTCCTCCTCGCAGTCGGCGCTTTCCTCATTCGCGATTCGGCAGACACGGAATCGTTTAACCAAAAGCTCCCAGTCTTCTTTCTCGTGGTTTGCCTCACGGTTGCCTACGGACTGGCCCAACGTCTTTCGAGTAACTTACTGTTACAAGCAAGGCTTCAATTCGCAATCGACATTTTTCTAATAACGTGGCTGGTATGGAATTCAGATGTTCTCCATTCACCCTACACCGCTCTCTACATTGTCATCATAGCTGTGGCTGGTCTGTTTCTTGGACCACGCGACGCGATGGTTATTTCGATTGCGGCTGCGCTCGCGTTTACGAGTTGCGCCCTGGCGGTCATCAAGGGATGGGGTAATCATCCGGCCTCGGCAACAATCAGTGGTTCCCTCTCTCAAGCAGTTCAAGCAGTTGGTTTGTTTGACGTCGCCTTTCTCGTCGTTGGTCTTCTGTCGGCTCGTCTTGCAGAGCGCCAATCGCGCTCGGACGTTCGATTGATTGCGGCAACGCAAACGCTAGCGAACCTGCGCGCGCTGCACGAACGAATCGTTGAGTCAATCAGATCTGGCCTGGTGACGACCGATTTACAAGGTCAGATCTATACGTTCAATGCAGCAGCGGAAGAGATCACCGGATACAAGCAGGCGGCTGTCCGTGGTAAGGATGCTTCAATGTTCTTTGGTGCCTTGACCCAACGGATCGAAGAGTCGGCGAAGGCAACTGAGTTGGGGCGACCAAATCCACGTTTCGAGTCTGATTGTTTGACTGCAGAAGGACTACGGCTGCGTCTCGGGTTTACGATCACTCCACTCTTCTCAGAATCGGGCGAGACAACGGGAATGGTAGTTACGTTCCAGGACCTGACGCAGATTCGCGCGCTCGAGGAAACGTCGAAGCGGCAGGACCGACTCGCAGCGATTGGACGAATGGCTGCATCGATAGCTCATGAGATTCGCAACCCTCTCGCAGCTATGCGTGGTTCAATTCAGATGTTGCGTGCAGAGATGGAGGGCGAGTCTGCGCAAACGGAGCTAATGGAGATCATCCTGCGCGAGTCGGACAGGCTTAACAGAATCATCACTGACTTCCTGAATTATGCACGACCCCGATCGAGCGTGCATGCAACCGTAGACATCGGAGACTTGCTCAAGCAGACGTTCACGCTGCTGAGGCATAGTCCTGAAATAAAAGAGTCGCAAACGATTGTTGACGAAGTGCCGGAAACGCCTCTCTTCGCCGATGCAGACGCGGAACAGCTGCGGCAGGTGTTTTGGAATCTTTCGCGCAACGCTTTGCAGGCGATGAACAACGGCGGGACTCTGAAGGCGCAGGTGGCGCAGAACTCGAACGGTCGATTGAAGATCATCTTTTCCGATACCGGCCGGGGGATGTCGCCCGAGCAGGTTGAGCATTTGTTCGAGCCTTTTTCCTCGACGACCGGTGGCACAGGTTTGGGCTTATCAATTGTGTATCAAATCATTCGCGATCATGGTGGTACAATCAATGTCCGCAGTCGTGAGAGTCAGGGCACGACGATTACAATCGAACTCCCGAGCGCACAGGACGAGAAACAGGCCAATCTGCAACAGGCCTAAAGCCATCAACCCAATTCCAGATTTAGAACTACAGATTTAAAACCAAAGAATTATGGCTAACATCCTTGTAGTCGATGACGAATTAGGAATGCGGCAATTTCTGACGCACCTGCTACAGCGTGAAGGACATGACGTCCGCGTCGCTGAAAGTGGCGTCGTAGCGATGACTCAACTCCGCGAGCTGAAAGCAGATCTGATTCTGTCGGATGTCCGTATGCCCGACATGAGTGGCATCGACTTACTTCGTGCTGCTCGCGAGCTTTTTCCCGATGTTGAAGTCATCATGATGACTGCATTCGCCAATGTCGATACCGCCCGTGAAGCCTTCCTCCTGGGTGCCTACGATTTTGTTCAAAAGCCCTTCGATAACGACCTCCTCAAGGAAACGATTGCGCGTGCTTTACAGAAGATTCACCTGGTCAAAGAGAAGGATGCTCTATTAGAAGAGAACAAGGCGTTGATCCAAGGCCAGCGGACGCGCGGCCAGCTCGGAAACATAATCGGTCGTTCGGGACGAATGCTTTCGCTGTATCAAATGATCGAGACGGTTGCCCAGGTACCATCAACTGTTCTGGTAACAGGCGAGTCGGGAACTGGAAAAGAGCTCGTTGCGCGTGCCATCCATGACCTTGGGCCACGTGCTGAGAAGCCGTTCGTATCTATCAACTGTGGCGCGTTCACGGAAACACTGCTCGAGTCAGAACTCTTCGGGTACGTGAAAGGCTCGTTCACCGGAGCAACCTCAAATCGCAAAGGGCTATTCGAAGCTGCTGACCACGGAACAATTTTTCTTGACGAGATAGGCGAGATGTCGCCGGCGATGCAGGTAAAACTATTGCGCGTGCTTCAGGAAAGGAAACTGCGACCCGTAGGCGCGACGGAGGAAACCGCAGTCGACACGCGCGTGATCGCTGCTACTAATCGAGACCTCGCCACTATGGTTAAAGAGAACACTTTCCGCGAGGATCTTTATTACCGGATTTCAGTAATCCCGATCGAGTTACCGCCGCTGCGCCACAGGTCCGAGGACATTTCTGATCTCGCCATGCACTTCACCAACAAGTTCTGCACACAGACCGGCAGGACTCTATCCATCAGCGATCAGGCGATGCGCCTACTTGAGAACTATCATTGGCCAGGCAACGTTCGCGAGCTCGAGCACACAATTGAACGGGCCGTAGCGCTCGAAACCACAGACTCCATTCAGCCCGAACGCCTGCCTGAAAAGATCACTAACTATCACCCGGATCGCATTGCAGAAACGTTTGCCTTCCCCGAAGAAGGAGTAAGCCTCACTGCTCATTTGGACCAACTGGAAAAGACTTATGTGCTCGAGGCACTTCGCCGCACCAACGGCAATCAGACCTCGGCAGCTGAATTACTTCGCCTCTCTGTTAGATCCTTACGCCACCTCCTCGACAAGCATGGTATCCGTGGACTTACCGCTCAGATGCGCGATGAACGTCGGAGTCCGGATTCGACTCCTCGTCGTCGCGAAGGTGATCCGACACCGCGGCGTCGAGTTGAAGATGAGGGTGGAGGCGAATTCGCTGCTGGCGCAGGAGATCAGTAACGATCTCTCCTACACTCACTAAACCCTCTGCCGTATTCCGTCAACCGCCTCTGCCGCAATTTGTCAGCCATTCGGTCAACCGATCGAAGCGGCTATTTCTTTCTGACTAATTGCAATTCTTAAAGACCGAAATTCATTCAATTCATGCAATGGCACAGTCATTGTAATGAGGTACCGCGACAACATCGCGTTAAGCGCGGCCTTGAAAGAGTCAGATGAAACAGCCGTTGGCGCGAAGATAAAATTAGAAACTTCTAAGGAGTCAACAGACCAATGAACACTAGTAAACGCCAAGAGGGTTTCTCACTGATAGAACTCCTCATCGTCGTCGCGATCATCGGTATTATCGCCGCCATCGCTATTCCTAACCTTCTCGCTTCCCGTAGAGCTGCGAACGAAGGCTCAGCTCAATCATCAATTCGTACGATTCACAGTTCACAGGCTACTTTCCAGGCGACCGCCGGCAACGGTGCTTTCGCTGGAACCCTCGGCGCTCTCAACGGTCAGCAGCTGATTGACGGTGTGCTCAGCAGTGGCAGCAAGAGCGGATACACCTTTGCACTGTGTGATGTTTCCGGAACCGGCGCGACCGCGCAGTTTGGCGCGACGGCAGTTCCTACGACCAACTCTGGAGTTTCGCAGACTGGCACACGCCGCTTTGCAATCACCCAGGTTGGAGTTCTTCGTGGTGATACCACAATGACGGCCCCGACAACCGTAGCAGGAATCGACGCCCTGTCCGCACTCGGCAACTAACCACAACAACCGCTACCTTCCCCCAAACGAGGGCGGATCTTCCGCCCTCGTTTTTCCTTTTCTGGATCGCGAGCACAACGGTTCCATTTCGGCACAGTGACAGAAACCGACAGTAACCCACTGCCAACAATTGTCAGCAACACCCTCAGAAGCACAAAAGTGCCATCTCGGGCATGACAGCTAATTGCCTGTCTACAAACGGCTTCTGCCACCGCTTGAAAGATCTCTTCCCTTGGCACGATGCTTGTTTGCCAACTTCCACGACTATTCGCGCTTTGCGCGGCAAGCCCCTCCTTGAGGAAGCCGATTGGCGCGACCAACTTCAAGCACCTATTTCTCTGAAGGAGCATGATCCAGAATGAACACTAACAAACGCCAAGAGGGCTTCTCGCTGATAGAGCTCCTCATCGTTGTTGCGATCATCGGCATCATCGCCGCGATCGCGATCCCCAACCTGCTCGCCTCTCGCCGTGCTGCGAACGAGGGCTCAGCACAATCTTCTATCCGCACGATTCACAGCTCGCAAGCTACGTTTCAATCCACCCAAGGTAACGGCGCCTTCGCGGCCAGCCTGGCTGCGCTTGCCGCTCAGAACCTGATTGACGGTGTTCTCGCCAGCGGAACCAAGAGTGGTTACACCTTCGATATAGTCGATGTTTCCGGAACGGGCGCCACCGCACAGTTTGGCGCAACCGCCGTTCCAACCACGAACTCAGGTGTTTCACAGACTGGTACTCGCCGTTTCGGCATCACCCAGACCGGTGTTCTTCGTGGCGACACCACTTTAACGGCCCCAACCACAGTCTCAGCAATTGATGCCCTGTCGGCGTTGGGCAACTAATAACCATCCTAAATTGATTTGCGAAACGGAGGCGGGCACGTTGCCGTCTCCGTTTTCTTTTTGAAATTCGTTCGGCTGATCAATCAACTTGATGAGGCGATACAGGATGATGATCTGTGGCACGAGCTTTGTTTGCGATATGGTGTGGGAGCTCGATTTTCCAAGCGTCAGTGTCAATGCAGAACACCCCAGAGACGCTAGAGAGCCCAGAACACTTAAGGAGCATTAAGATGAATAGGCAAGAGCAAATGCAAGGTTTCTCCCTGATAGAGTTGCTCATAGTGGTGGCTATCATAGGCATCATTGCCGCGATCGCAATTCCCAATCTCCTGGCTTCCCGACGCTCCGCTAACGAAGGCTCAGCTCAATCGTCAATACGCACAATCCACAGTGCTCAGGCTACCTATCAATCAACCCAGGGTGCCGGCGCATTCGCACCCACGCTAACGGTGCTCAATGGCCAGAGACTTATAGATGGACTTCTTGCCGGTGGTACCAAGAGTGGGTACGACTTCCAGTTGTGTGACGTTACAGGTTCGGGAATGACAGCTCAATTCGGCGTGACTGCTGTCCCTTCAATCACCTCGGGAGTAGCGCAGACCGGCACTCGTCGTTTTGCGATGACTCACGTTGGAGTCATGCGTGGAGATAGCTCAATGGCGGCGCCGACTACTGTCGCAGCGATCGATGCGTTGTCTCCGCTTGCAACAAACTAGGACTAACTAAGCAGCGCTTAGCTCAACCAAATAATTTCGTTCGAGCGCTCACGATGCTATCCCTTCGGCGTTTAGTCTCAACCAAGCCTATTGGGATCTTTGCAGTCCTCTGGCCCGTCGTCTTTCTCGCCCCCCTCGTCCCCGGTCTACCAAAAGCGTGGACCAGCTTTCCGTGGCGGCAGGAACTGGCGATCAGTATCTTGTTAACAGTGACCTTGGGGTTGCTGATTAAGAGAATTCAGTTCGCAAGGACGACACAATTCAGTTTTCAACGGAGCGAGTTGGCAATCTATCTGCCGCTCGCTCTTTTCGTTACGTGGAGCATTGCATCACTTCTTTGGACTGGCGCATGGCTTCACACGCTCCATTACAACTTGAGCTGGGCCGCGTACTTTCTTTGTTTCGTCTTGATGCGGCAGGCAGCTAAGAGCCCGAGAATGTTAACTGCTAGCCTGGGTTCGCTGGCCTTCGTACTGGTGGTCATTAGCATCGCCTCCGCTGTCGAGTTCTGGGGGACATCGCCGGAGCTCTATATCTACAGTTTGGTCCTTCGCCGATCGACTGGCCTTGGCGAACCTCTGGCCGTCGCTGTTCCAATCTTTGCAATCCTTGCGATCAGTTTGAGGAATCGACAGGCTGCCATTCTCTGTGGTGCGACTACTGTGCTCGCGTGGCTTGCTGTGCTGCAGTCGCTCGAGCGAGCTCCCTTGGTGGGGTTGGCCGTTGGTTTTGTTCTGATGCTAACGGGAATTGTTTTAAAGAAATCCTGGCGACCACGACAGCCGCGTCAAGCCTTTGTATTGATTGCAGTGTTGGTCGCAACCACAGTATTCCAAACCGTCGTTCCCGGCGTGTCTTCATCGATTCATCGTTTCCAGGAGCTGCAGGGCAGCAACACGCAGATACGTTTACTAGTCTGGGCCATCAGCTTAGAAATGCTACGAGAGCATCCGGTGCGCGGTGTTGGCGCGAATAATTACGAGATTGCCTATCCATCAGCACGCGCTGAATATTCGGCCAGACAGCCAAACTCGCCACTCGTTCCGTTGCAGGACGAGTTCCTGGCCCAGCGTACGCATAACGAGTACTTGCAGATACTCGCGGAACTCGGCGCGATTGGCTTTGCGATCTTTCTGATCTTTTGTGCCGCTCTTATCTGGCTCGCCATAAGAGCTTTGCGATCGGCTCGTAACCCTCTTGCGCTTGGGGCGGTTTGTAGCCTTGCGACTTTTGCGATCAGTTCAGGCGCCAGCTCCATCTCATTTCGCTGGTTTGGCAGCGGCCTTCTCTTCTTCTTTGCCGCCGCACTGGTGGTTCACTTCGCCACGGCCAAAGCAAAAGAGACGAAGAGCACCAATGTTTCTCTTGCGATGGCCCGTCTTGCAACAGCGAGTGGGCTTGCCATCGCAACCGCTTTCACGTTCCTAATGACTTTGCAGGGAATGAACTCGGTTTTACGAGGTATGGCACTCGGCGGTGGAATGACATTGACAGGTCGCAGCACAAACTCGAGCAGCGAAGGAACTGAACGTCTTTTCCGTGCCGCTCTACGCACGAACCCGTATGACGGTGCTACCCACTTCGATTTTGGTGGCTGGTTGGACGGCAAGAAACGGTACAGCGAAGCAGCTCAACACCTGCGTTTCGCAACGGAGCATGGTCTCAATAGTTCGACCTGTTTTGCGTACCTCGCACGTGCAGAAGCTGCCGCTGGTGATACCGTAGCTGCTGAGCGCACACTGGCCAAGGCTGTTCGCATTTATCCGCGATCAGTATTTCTGCGCGTTCGTCATGCGATTGCGTTGGCTGAAATTGGCGAGTCTGCAGAGGCAGCTAACGAGTATAAGCAAGCACTGGAGACCAACAGGGCTGCTGCTCGCGGCTGGCGACACTTGATGGTTTTTGGCGCCGATGCGGCTTATGCCGCGGCAAATGCAGATCGGGACATTTCACCTCCTAAGAATTTGGAACCGCAATCCTGGGCCTATCCCGCAAGTGCCGAGCAAGTGCTCCGCCCTCCACGCGCATATCCACTGGATGATGAAAGTAGCAAGACATTTTGAACCTGAAGCCGTACTGCTTCGAGGTCAGCAATCTTCAATTCAAGAAGTAATTGCTGTAGAGTCACAACTCGTCAGATGAATACGAACCTGTCCTCCAGCGCGATTGCGCAATCAATCTCCACCCAGAAAAGCACAACTGCCAAACGCGGCAGTACACTTACGCGCATCTCCGCAATCGCTCGTAACGCATTTCGTGAAGCAGTGCGGGATCGCGTGCTCTACAATCTTGTTCTGTTCGTCCTGTTGCTCACAGCGGCCGCTATCTTCATAGGCGAACTCTCCGGTGGTCAGGAACGCAAAGTAATAGTCGATCTGGGGCTAAGCGCAATGCTCCTCTTCGGAGTTTTCATCTCGATCTTCGTTGGTGTCGGGCTTGTCTATAAGGAGATTGAGCGACGAACTGTCTACGCGATCTTTTCAAAACCCGTGAGTCGCGGCGAATTTCTTCTCGGGAAATATCTCGGATTGTGTCTGACGCTCTTTGTAAACGTTGTGATAATGGGTGCTGGGATTTCGCT
>JBKPAC010000004.1:0-6035 GCA_046726175.1 Acidobacteriota bacterium | reverse complement strand
GTCCAGAACTCCACCGTTCACGCTTTTTCGGTATTAGCACTAATAGAACGTTCCGCTGGTTATCGTCTTTACTGGGCAATCTACGTTCAGCCGGTCGGCCGCTTTACCTCGTGGTACATGCGCCTGATCGATCCATTCCGGCGCGTCATCGTCTATCCTGCCGTGTTGCGTTACATCAAATCTGCGTGGTCTTAGGTAAGGAGTTATGGTCCGAAAGATATGCAGCAACCTTCGCCTCAGCTTCAGTCAATTCGATCACTTTGGCGGTGAACAGATGTAAACCCTCCAAAGTCACGTTCTGTTCGCGTTTGAGGCGGCAGAGCACCGTGGCGCTTTCACTGTCGAGGAAGGAAATATCGGCTAAATCCAAACAGAGACGTCGCCCTGTTTGAGCTTTCACATCCCGACAAATTCTTTCCAACAACTCGGCATCCTCGAGATAAAGACTTCCTTCGACTTTCAGCAACCTCGCTGACCCGTTATTCGTGGCCCGGAAACATAAGAGAATTACAGAACGCATTGGTGGCGACGATAAGACAGGCCTATGTGTGAGAAACCGTTGCATTTCTGAAACAACTTAGTGAGTTTCGCCTGCAAGAATTTAACGTAATAAGGAGGGTTCAAATGAACGCTAACGATTCAAACGTCCAGAATACTTCAAATATGATTAAAGACCCGGATGAATGGAAGACTGGGGACGAAGAGATAACTGGCGCCCAACGTTCCTACCTTCGAACCCTGGCGGATGAGGCTGGTGAAGAAATCGATTTCAACCTAACCAAGGCTGAGGCGTCAAAGCTAATTGAGGAACTACAGCAAAAGACTGGGCGTGGTGTGGACCACTGACATACGCGCGCAATGCATTCGGCGTAAGTATGGCCTGGTAAGACCTGTTGGTGTTCGGGGAGAGCAGCTGCCTCTCCAAAGACTCGGGTTGCCAAAGTGAGTGTTGAAAACCGTGATTTACTCGATCCGCGGCTGGTGCCATGGATTTCTTAGCTGGCGCTAAGCTAACGGCAGTCTTGACCAAATCGGCAACAGACTCAGCCTTCATCTTCTGCATCATTTTTCCGCGGTGGGCCTTCACACTCAGTTGTGGCGGACGTGCCGACAATTGCGACCGGCGATATTCTGAAGTGGTAGCAAAGGCACTCGCGAAACGTGAGCTTTTTGAACCTCTACGTCGAAATGACGCGCGCGTTCAATGAAGAGCTGATCAAGCCGAGCAACGGCAGAACTCTTGAGAACACTACGCCGACACGGTTTGAAGATTTTGCGCGGGAACTGGCCCAGGCTTACAGGCGATGTGAAACATGGTCCTCCAGCCCAGCTTAATCCCGGCGTTCTCGGCGCTACTTATTTCATCGTGACCGCAATCGTGCCGCCTTTGCTCGTCACCCACGCTCTCGTTTTTCTGCTGCTCGCAAGGAATCAACGAAGGGAGACATTTTGATGATAAAGCTGATTGAGATGGATGATTCGATTACGCTGCAACAGCAGATGATGACGGAAGCTGCTCCCGTGATCTTAATTAACCAGTTCAAGGTGAAGCCCGAGGAGGCGGATCAGTTGATTGCGGCGTGGACGCATGACGCCACGTTTCTCAAGCAGCAACCCGGCTTCATCTCTGCACAGTTGCACCGAGGCATCGCTGGAAGCGGTGTCTTTATCAACGTCGCGGTCTGGCAGTCCGTCGCGGACTTCCGCCAGGCGTTCAGTCAACCGGAGTTTCGCAGATCTTTGGATGCGTACCCGCCAAGCACCATAGCCGCGCCGCATCTTTTCCAGAAGGTTGCGGTGCCGAATATCTGTGTGGCTTGAGACATCAGTCTTGAGTCTGAACTTTGTGAAAGTGAGGTAAGCGATGCTTGTCAGTTTGGTTTTGTCACTTATCCTTTTGGCTCCATTCGTTCAGTCGAACGCCAAAGCCGAAGTTGTTCCAGCCAAAGATGGCGTTCCAATCCAATACTCAGTTCAAGGCAAAGGTGAACCTGCGTTGGTGTTCATCCATTGCTGGAGCTGCGACCGCAATTTGTGGGACAACCAGGTTTCGGTGTTCGCAAAAGACCATCGCGTCGTAACGATTGACCTTCCTGGTCATGGCGCATCAGGCCAGGGACGAAAGAACTGGTCCATTGAGAGTTATGCGGATGACGTCAACACCGTAATAACCAAGCTGAAGCTTAAGCGGGTGATACTGATAGGCAGCTCGATGGGCGGACCTATCTCACTCGAAGCGACGCGGCGAATGCCAGAGCGTGTCGTAGGGATCGTTCCGGTCGACACGTTACATAACGTCGAAAACACAATCGATCCGAAGGTGCTGGAAGATGCGCTTAAGCAGCTTCGCGCCGACTACAAAGTTGCGGTGACAGGTTTGTTGAATCAATTTTTCTTTTCCCCGAGCACACCGCCAGCGGTCAAGAATCGAATAATCTCAGAGGCGACTGCCCGTCCGCCGGAGCTCGCTATCGCGATCCTTGAAGCAATCTTTAAGTATCGTTCAGCGCAAGCTCTGAGCGAGATAAAAGTTCCCATTCGAGCAATCAACGCAGACATGACGCCGACGAATTTGGAGGTTAATCGCAAATATGCGCCGCAGTTCGATGCTGTAATTATTAAAGGAAGTGGACACTATCCCATGCTGGAACACCCGGAACAGTTCAACGAGTTGCTGGCGAACTTTGTCCGGGACTTGCAAGCACGGAGTAAATGACTTTGAGGGAAGATCAAATGCAATCGTGGATTACTTCGCGTAGCCTTTTTGCTCGTCGCGCTCAGCCTCGCCATCCGAGTATGCGCAGCGCTCAGACTTCGCCTCTTAGAAACCGAAGCCGCTTCGCCTCTGGAAACTTCTCAATCGCATACCGCAACATTGTCCGCGGCATGTGGTGGCAGTGTCGTCTTAAAAAGTCTTCTTCAACCTTCATGTTCTGCTTTCCGACTTCTCGCAACATCCATCCAACTGCCTTGTGGATTAAATCTTCGCCGTCGGACAGGAGTTGGAAAGCAATTTCAAGCGTGTCGTTAAACTCGCCTCGCTTAATAAAATGAAATGTAGCCAGTATCGCTATGCGGTGTTCCCACAAGTTTCGCGACCTGGCTAATTTGCGAAGAACTATGCGATCTTTATCCCACAGGAATGCACCCACAATCTGCGGCGCCGATGCGTCGACCAAATCCCAACCATTAATGAAACGGGTATTCTTCAAATAAAACTTATAAATCTCTGCTCTGCCGGCATCGCTGGCGTTCACGAAGTGCTGGATAAGAATCAAAAGTGCTACCAGTCGGTCTTCATGATAAGCCGAGCAAAGAAGTTTTAAGGTCTCGGGCAGCGCAAGTTTCTTATGGTTCTTTGCCACACTTCTTAACATTGGAACGCGAATGCCACGAAAGAGATCGCCTTCACCATATTCTCCTACGCCAGTCTTGAAGAATCGTTGCGAGAATAAAGCTGCCTGCGAGTTTCCTAGTTGCGCTAGTTGTTTCTGGACATCTGCTGCTTTCATTGTGAGGTCTTGTCGGGCTTCTTCAACCAGTACAAGTGAACGCGTATCCAAAAATTTCGTGGCGGCACTCCGGTATTGGGCTGGATGATTGCAAACGAAGAAGGTGGAGATTTGCTCCATAAAGGAACCAGCACGATGTGCTCAAACAGGCCTCTACCACCGGCGGCGGACATCGAGAAGCAAAGAATCAACAACCACTTTGCCAGTCTTGTGTTCATCCGCTACCTCCGTGGTTCGCAATCGAGCCTTTTGCCTTCCGCTGAAACCAATTCTGTTCGGTCGCGAAATAAGTCCACCAAATAACGAATATCTGGAAAGGGATTCTCACCAATAAATAAATCGGACCTGCGCCATGTCCTCCGAAATCAACTCGATTGAGGGCGGAATAAATGTTCGCCGGTAAGATACCTATCAGCATAAAGATTAATAAGAAACCTGTCAGTCTCATGAGCCGCGGAATCCATACGCCGATCGCTCCGAGCAACTCTAATATCCCAGTGAGATAAATTAGCCCGGTGCGATAGGGTACGGACGGAGGTAGCATCTCCGCCATCTCTCCAGTCTTAATGAAGTGCCCTATTGACGTGAAGAGGAAGAAAAGCGAAAGTCCCACTCTTGCTCGTTTCGGGGAAGCAATTTGAAAAGTGGAGTTCCACTTCCCGAGGAGTGTGAGTACCAAGTATGGAACTAAGAGCAGAAGTAGTAGAAAAAGCAGCGTCATAGACAAGCCATCTCTAATCTCTACGAACTAAACGCGCTCGCATAGTCGCGCGCAACTGCCATCACGCTTCGTGCATCTATTCCAGTTGTCTCGCATACTGTAGGAAGATCTCTGAGGCTTCACCCGTGCGTAGTGCATGCAGTCATCAACCATTTTCACGCTCCTACGTCATCCGTCGTTACTTTATCGCGCGAATGGAAAGAGCACTGCGAACCTCGCACTAGGATGATCTGCGGGATGTGAATTGGTCCAACCCCAATACCTCCATGATTAATTTTTGCACGGTTGGAACAACTTCTTGCGGCGAACGTCGGTTTCCAGCGAGCGCGTCGAAGGTTTCAAAGGCAGTTAACGTATGAGCGATTTCAATAATCTCATCAAACGATAGTTTGGATGTTAGTTTGTATTTCTTCTTTAGTCTACCGACAATAACTCGCAACCCTTCACGGCGTCGTTCCTGGCGTGCTGCATCCGCTTCGCCATTTCGGAATCGAGCGTAACTGCGATCTGTTGACTCCCTTTTTGCGTCGGTATATCGTCCGCACAGTCAACGATGGTTACCGACTGGCCACCGGAACCTGCCTGCCACTATGTACCCCCGACCTTTCCGATCTGACCAGCCTACCTATCAATACCCGCGCCACCTGACACTCGAGCAAGGAGGTACGTGATACAGATTCTCACGTTATTCACCTTCGCCTGTGTGATCTTCCCGTCGGCGGGCAATCCTCAGAGTCACAAAAAGTCGACCAACCATTGCCCAAACAGGTATCGGTCAATGGGACGACCATCACATACTGGGAACAAGGAAAAGGCGTTCCAGTGGTTTTTGTGCATGGCGCGATTTCTGATCACCGTTATTGGGAGCCCCAGCGCGAAGTGGTTGCTAAAAGCTATCGCTTCATCGTGCTGGACCGGCGCTACTTCGGCACCGCTCCCTGGCCCGACAGCGGCTCACTGCACTCGCAGACAACGCACGTTGCCGACCTCGCTGCGTTCATTCGCGAACTCAAAATTGGTCCGGCCTTTTTGGTGGGCACCTCCGGCGGAGCGCAGGTGTCGCTGGTGATGGCCGTGAAACATCCGGAACTGGTCCGCGGCCTTTTTGTAAACGAGCCTGGGTTGGACTCGATCGTTACCGATCCAGCAGATTGGAAAGTGGTAAGCGAATCCCGCACGCACACGCGCCGCGCTGCGGCGCAGGCAGCAGCAAGGGCCGGCAATATGGAGAAGGCTGCAAGGCTCTTGTATGACTTCGTGAACGGTCAAACCGGCGTCTTTGATGCGCTGCCGCCGGCACGAAAAGCAATGCACACAGATAACGCGCGAACTTTGGCTTTGGATGCATCGCCATCCGAGCCCATAAGTTGCGCACAACTTGGACAGCTCAAGGTTGCGGTGACAATAACGAAGGGCCAGTCAACTAAAGCGGCCTCTAAGATATCCGTGGAGATAAAATCATGAACACCCTTCAGAAAATCGAGAAGGCGGTGTTGGCCGCGTCAATAGTGATTGGAGCCTTGGGCGCGACAATGCTCGGCACGTGGGCACAAACCCGCGGTGCGAAGCAGGAAGCTCTCCGCTCGACGATCGCATTCGTGAGCACGAGGCATGATCCGACGCTCGATACCGCGGTCGACGCCCAGCGCGCTTTACTCGGAGCCGAGATCTACCTGATGGACGGCGACGGCGCAAACCCACGACGCCTTACTGAGAACCATTACTTCGACTGTTTCCCGGCGTTGTCGCCAGACGGGAGCAGGGTCGTGTTCGACAGCAACCGGCTGCGGACCGCAGGGGAG
>JBKPAC010000003.1:0-11926 GCA_046726175.1 Acidobacteriota bacterium | reverse complement strand
GCGATGATCAGTTCAGTCCAGCGCGGGATAAAGGAGTTAGGTGGAACTTTGCCGATATTTGATTTCAACACGCTAGACGAACTTGCGAAAAATCAGTTGGCTGCTGTTAAGGGAGCTGCGGCACTGCTCAGCTTGCTCAGCGTAATCGGATTGATCGTCGCGTCGATAGGCATTTACGGAGTGACATCGTACATATTCAGCCAGCGACGTCGAGAGATCGGCATTCGCATATCGTTCGGAGCACAGCGAAGCGATATCCTGAAACTGATCATGAGAGAGGGCGTCATGCTGGCGTTGGTAGGTATTCTCGTTGGCGTGGTGCTTGCTCTGGGAACAACCCACTTCGTCGCGGGGTTCCTCTACGGCGTCAGCCCCGTTGATCCAATTGTGTTTGTCGGGGTCGCTGTGCTCCTCGCCGCGGTGGCGACTTGCGCAAGTTTAGTTCCGGCGATGGCAGCAGCGAGATCGAACCCCGTCGACGCGTTGCGATACGAGTAGAAATTCTTATTTCGTCTTATTTCGTGGATCTCGATTGCGGAGGCTAAGACCACCCACGAAATAACTCCTATGTCGCGTAGACGCGCTTTCTCTCTAACCAGACCGCAATCGCAGCAAACACGGCGTACGACGCGAGCGCCGTAATTGCCACTCCTTTATCCGACGTTGGCGGAGGACCAAAGAATATAAATGCCTGAACTGCCAGCATGACAACTGCGAACACTATCATGCCGTACCTTCCGATACTCCCGTATGATTTCGTTCCTCGCAGATAGAGAAACAGACCAGCAAAAAGTATGACTACTTCGAGCACGAAAGCCAGCAGTCGGTAATTCCAAAGGCCGAAGCCAACTTTCATTGCATTGTCGTACAACGGAAGGTCAGGGCGATGCACTATGAGGTCGAGTACCCAATGCGAAAATACTGCAACTCCAACAACGGTTGCGGTTCTCAAACTTTCAGTTCTGAATAATGTTTTATAGATGAATGCTCCTGCGACTGACCAAAACGCAGCTGCCACGAGACTGTGAGTGTAAGGCATGTAATAAAGGTCAAGCGGATTTGTAGCTGTGATGCCGGGGACGATGCGAACTCTTTCAATTCCTGTCAGTACAAAGATCGACCAAAGGACGTCCACCCATTGCACAGCAATAAATAGGACCCAGAGCGGAACTGTCCGCTGCAATGCTTTCCCACCAAAACTGATGCCGTAATGACCTACGAACACGTGCTCTTCCTCTATCCGGATGCCCGCGGCTTGTCCGCGGGAGCCTCACGTTCGCTGCTACTCAATCAGCGTCGCCTTTTCCTGATGCCCGCGGCTTGCCCGCGGGAGTCTCACGTTCGCTGCTACACAGAACGAAAGGACCTAAATCCCTCGCTGCAAACGTGAGGCTCCAGCGGACAAGCCGCTGCCATCTTCTCTCGTGTGCTGCCGCTGTGTAGCTGCAAACGTGAAGCTCCAGCGGACAAGCCGCTGGCATCTTCTTTTCTGTGCTGCCGATGGCAATCACATCCTTTTCTTCTTTCTGAACGAATAAAAGAAGTCTACCCCTTTGTAATCTTTCGTGAAGCAAAACAGCTTCCAATGCAGGCTCAACAATCCGGCGATCAGGATCGCGCCAATCGATATTGAGGGATGGACCACATCGTAATTGAACTTCTCTCGTTCGGTGAGGAATACGTGCGCGCCATGATGAACGACTCTAGGATAGATTCGCCCTTCAGCAGCTATTGGCTGTCGAGGGGCATTTTCGAAATAGTAGCCGTCGAGATAAATGTCATATACCCAAAACGCCGCTGCCACAGTCACGAGTATTATGACGACTGTCTTTCGCAATCGCACCCAGATTGGAGACTCAGGATCTCGCATTACCCTAGCCGCGAATCTTGTAAATTCTGTAATCCTGTCCTGAATTGCTTAATCGACCTGGACAAGGTTCCAGAATTTACATGATTCGGAACTGAACCGAAATATGGTATTGCGTTTACTGATGTCCGGCGTGTCTTGTGTTGTTACAGGCGTGTCGAGGAAATTGATCGTCTAAGCACACGCCAGCTTGCTGAACAACATTGGCCTGCCGCGAGAGATGGACGGAAAGAATTCAACCGTTGACGTGATCTTGAAAACCGTATCAAGCCTCACGATTTCCATTACCCTCGCTACCCACTTGTTTACATTCATCAGCTCAAAGCGGATTGCATTTGCCTGAGCATAGGCACGCAACTCGAGCATCACGCCAAGCCCACCCGCGTCAACAGTACTGACGCCACCTAAATCGAGGATGATCGTGCTTACGTCCGCAAGTGAATATACGGCTTTTCGCAGAGTTTCCAGCTCACCGGTCACAATTGGACCTCGCACGCACAGAATCGCGACGGTCTGCAGCTTTTTCGTGTGTACTTCCAACATAACTAACTCCCTAACTGAATTCGTGCCCGACCCATTAACACCGCCAAGATGAATTTTCTCGCGGTTTTATTTGGCACCCTCCCGACCGCTATCAGATGCTACGAGAACCCCCGCAAAAAGGTTGCTTAAATCATGGTTCAGTCTGAATGCGGTGTGACAGGATCGTTCAGAATCCCAGAAAATCAGAATATCGGGTGGACCACGTCAGGTTATTTGCGAATCGGTTGCCTGGCTCTTTTATGGGCTTACGGGCGTGCAAGAGACGGGTATCTAAAGCGAACGGCTCTATCGAAACAACCTCCAATCGATTGACGTCCCTGTGGGCAGGGTTGATCACGTAATTCAGCTCATTGGGAATCACGACTGAAGGAACCGCGAGCACTGCTGTCTTGCTTTCACGCACCCAATCTGTTCCGATGTCTCTTAAATCCTCGATTGCCGGAAAGGCACGCCAGTTATCAGGCAGATCATCAACGACAATATTTGTCTGATTAAGACCATCTGGTACATCTATTCGAATTGAGACCAGATCGTTGGGCAAATCGATGATCGGTAGGTTGACGAGAAACTCGAGAACGGCGAGTGATAGAGTGGCAGAGGCGTAAACAACCGGAGTGCCCGGATGGTTCCAGCGTCCACCGAAACGCTGAGCTCCCTCCCCTGTCAACGGTTCATCTGCATGAGTCATACGGGTGAGGCGCCAAACGAGCATTAACTGTAGACTCCGAACTCAATTCTCCCAAGAACATTCGTAACTTCATCTACGCCGGCTTCCGTATCAATCAGAGACAAAGGCGAAACACTTCCGAGTGCTCTGTTCGGCGCGGTCAACCAATGACGTGCTCTCTCTTTAGTTCCCAATACCGACTCAGCAAACGCGAGAACTTTTGCCAGCCGATATACGCGCTCTGATTCTTGTGGCAGCAGTCGTCCGCTTGCTTTGCGACGTTCCATGGTTCGGCGAGCGATTCTAAGCGCAGGGAGCACCTCGGCAGGACGCGCGCCCAGTTCCTCGATTACAGCCTGGACGGTAGTCGTGCGCAAACCGCGCTTCACTACAGCAATCAGATCCTGCTGCGAAGATACACGCTTACCTAGCGTCTTCTCTCCACCTAATACTCTAGCTACCGCCGACGCCTTTACCATCCTCAAGACCTCCTTAAAAGTACCATGTGTGCCATCTGGCACAAATAGTACCACCATATGCGCATAGGCCCAAAAACTAAAGAAAAAGCTGAGGCATTCGATCATATTGTGGCCCAAGTAAGCCCGTGGTGTTATCAGTTTGACCCCCTGAGCTTGCAACAGCGGGGAATGTAGGGCATTATGGCCGTAGTTAATCCTTCTCTCGCGCATCGACGGTGATGCGCCCCGCGCAAAAAACGATCAGCGCCGGCGTTCTGGATAGTTCGAGAGCAGGCTAGTTTCAAACTCCGAAGCCGCTCACTTGAGAGCATTCCGAACACGGTCCCTTCGACTGCTGCCGTTCAACCGAAGCCAATCCGATTCGCAGCTTCTTTTTCGATCCCAAAGGGGAAAGGTATATCTCTATGTCTACAAAACTCTACGTTGGAAACCTTGCTTTCCAAACCACCAGCCAGCAACTTCAGGAGCTGTTTTCTCAGGCGGGCACGGTTCAATCGGCCAGTGTCGTCGAAGATCGCGATACGGGGCGTTCACGTGGCTTCGCCTTCGTGGAAATGTCCACCGATGAAGAGGCTACAGCAGCGATTGATCAGTTCAATGGAAAGGAACTCGGCGGTCGCCAGTTGAAAGTCAACGAAGCTAAGCCGCGCGAAAACCGGAGTGGCGGTGGCGGTCGTGGCTTCGGCGGCAACCGCAACGGTGGCTTTGGTGGTTCTCGCAACGGCGGTCATGGAAACGGCGGCAACCGCGAACCACGCTGGTAGTTATTCTCAGGTAGCGAGCAGTTCCTTTCTATTCAACGCGACGGAATTCCGTCCGTTAATAGAAAGGACTGCGGCTCCCAATCCACATTATCGCCGCTTCATATGACGGCACTAACTAAAGGACTTTATGACTTTTTCTCAACTGGGACTTGCTTCCGCGCAATTACACGCTTGCGAGTCTCTCGGATATAACGAACCTACCCCAATTCAGAAACAGGCGATTCCTGTTGTGCTGAGGGGGCAAGACCTGATCGGCTGCGCCGAAACTGGTACCGGCAAAACTGCCGCTTTTCTACTCCCCATCATTCAGAACATTAGCCACCGCTCGAGACCTGGAATTCGGGTTCTTGTGCTGGCACCGACACGTGAGCTGGCGCTCCAAATTCATAATAATTACGAGCAGTTGAACACCGTGAAGGCCAATCGGAGCGTGATTGCGATCGGTGGCGCGAACATGCGCACGCAGATCGCGTCATTACGTCGCGGAGTTGCAGTGCTGGTTGCCACGCCCGGTCGATTGCTGGATCTTGTAGAGCGCGGCAATGTCAATCTTTCTACAGTTGAAATCTTGGTGCTGGATGAAGCAGATCGCATGTTGGATATGGGATTCCTTCCCGCAATCCGGCAGGTGCTTTCTCTTGTACCTGACAAGCGTCAGACACTTTTGTTCTCAGCGACCATGTCTCCGAGCATTGAGCAACTCGCTCGCTCGACGATGAAACAACCTAAGCTGATTGAGGTGACCGCGCGCGGTCGCGCAGCGACGATGGTCGATCAGATTGTTTATCACGTGGCCCAGGAGTATAAGACCGCCCTTCTGCTGGATTTGCTCGAGAGAGAGCGAGAAGAATTTGAACGAGTGCTGGTCTTTACTCGCACACGCCGCGGAGCCGAGCGACTATCGCATGTTCTTCGGGCGCGTGATCACAACGTTCATCGAATTCACTCGGATCGCACACAGCCGCAGCGCGAGGAGGCGTTGCGGGCATTCAGCAACGGCCACGCGCGAGTGTTAGTCGCAACCGATATTGCTGCCCGAGGATTGGATGTAAACGCCGTCTCTCACGTAATTAATTACGACGTGCCCGCGGCGCCAGAAGATTACGTGCATCGAGTGGGACGAACCGGGAGAGCAGGTAAGCAAGGAAAAGCAATCACTATCGTTTCCCCATTTGATGAGTTGTCGATGCGCGCAATTGAACGACTTACAGGGCAGAGTGTGAAACGAGTCGTGCCAGAAGGTTTTGGCGGCCTGGCACAGGTTGCGACGTCTTCGGCTAAGCCGTTCGCGCCTCTCTCGCGGATTCGCCACAGCTCCGTCCGGTCATTTCGACCGCGACGCGTGAGGTGAGCACTAAACTTGATCGCTAACACGCCGAGCGCACGGCATTAGGAGCAACATGGACGAGAAACAAATTTTCATTCCTGGGGAACGGGTTGAGCAGATGTGTATTACGTGTGGTCAGGAGCGCGGACATATCGTCGCTTCTGTTTCCAAAACCGGGAAAATCACCCGCGTTACATGTCCAGTATGCGGGTCACGAGTTCCTTACAAGAGCGGTGTTACACGTCGTGCGTCAACGAAAGTCGGCGCTCCGTACGATCAGACACACACGTATCGACGTGGAGAAGTCTTCATGCATCCGATATTTGGTGAAGGCGAGGTAACCGCCGTCATCGAGCCAGGCAAGATCGACGTGCTCTTCGCCGATCGAATACGACGTATGATTCACGCATTGCGTGAGCCTTCGGTGCAGAGGAACTGACGCAAATGATAGTTTGTGAATTCTGCTTACACTATGCGGAAAACGGCTCCTGTAAGCTTGACCTGGATCTACCCAAGGGCATGAGTTGCCGAGAGTTTGGTCCAGGTATCGAGAAGTTCTGTGCTGATCCAAAAGATTTTGTCAGCCCGAACCAAATCATCGAAATGGCCACGTATTTTGGGTTTCAGAAAACCGAATTGAAAAAAGTGCGGCTGATGGCGACCATCGAAGACAGGGCGCGATCCAGCTGAGCACATTTGCGATTATCCTGACTTGTAATCCTGTCTCACCTTGCCCGTTGGTCACGGGTGCAGGCCGCTTCATCACTTCGTAATCACAAAACCAATCTGTGCTGTGTTCATCTGATGGATCTACCCTCGGGCATAGGTAGGTGAAGGAAACATGTTTCGTCCAACACGACGTGCATTTCTGCAACGTACCGGAATTGGGCTGGCTTCAATAGGAGTGTCCGGGCTTGTTCTGAGGTCGGATGCATTGCCGACTCACCTGGATATCAGCCTCTCGTTACAGAGATTCATTTCCAGGGCCACCCGAAGAAGAATGATCCAATGTACCGTGTTGAGAATGCGATCGCTGTGGAAGAACACAACGTCAACGGAAAGATGTTTCAAAGCGGCGTCTTCGACATCGTGCTCGAGCGTGCATAGATTTTCGATTGCCCTGCGACCCACCCGCTACCGCGCGGTGGTACTGACCTCATGACGCGACGCTCGTCTATTACGTCGGAAGATCAAGTAATACACCGGCACGCCCAGCGCCACTACTCCCACGCCGAGGAATGACTGTTTTGGTTGGCCCATGCCCAACAACAGCAGCATCACACCTAACAGAATGAGAAAAACTACCGGCGTGATCGGATAGCCTGGCGTCGAGTATTCGAGCTGCACATTCGTTCGACGACGCAGAACAAAGAGCCCGATGACCATGAGTCCGATGAACACCAGCACAACGAAGAAAAAATAGGAAACGATCTCGTCGAAGCTGCCGCTTAAAACAAGAATCGACGCCAGCAAAGCCTGAAGCGCAATGCAGCGGGCAGGAGTGTTGAACCGCGGATGAAGCGCAGCAGCCGCCGGAAAAAATAATCCGTCACGCGCCATGGCAAAGTAGACGCGAGGTGCTGACATGATGATCGCTGCGAGACTTCCCAGTACGGCCACAATGACAAACGCCGAGAAAAGGTGTGCTCCTGCCCGACCGAAAAGAACCTCACCGATCTGAGCTGCAAACGCCTGACCACTGGTGACTTGCTCCATCGGGACGAGATAAATGAAAGCCGCACTCGTGAGGATGTAAACCATCATGACAATCAGAAGTCCATACACAAATGCACGCGGCATTGTGCGTGAAGGATTGCGGACTTCACCCGCGACTTTACTGACGTCCCACCACCCTGCAAATGAAAAGAACGATCCTACCAATCCAATGGCCAGAGCTTCAGGAAGAGGTCTCGATCCTGGACGCTGCTCGATAAGCGGACTGAAGTTGGACCACTGGCCCACCTGGCCCGCGAACGCCCACACAACAATGAAAACCAGAAACAATATCTTTAGAACGGTAAGCCAGCGAACGAACCAGGCACCCAAACGAACTCCGCGGATGTTAGCGAGTGCAAGCGCGGCAATAGCGACGATAGCGACAATCTTGTTTCCCGTCGGCGACAGCTGAAGTCCGTATCCAACGTAACTTGCAGCCCCTGTAGCGATCGCGGCGGTCAGACCAGGATCCATAACCAGCAATGCCATCCAGCCATAGAGGAAGGCCAATCCTGGTCCATAGGCCTCGCGGAGGTAGGCGTAGCCACCACCTGCCTCGGGAAACCTCACTGCCAATTCACCAAAGCAAAGAGCGCCACACAACGAAAGCGCGGCCACAACCACCCAGACGACGAGCAACCAGAACGGTGACCCGAGCGACTTTGCCATGCCAGCCGGCGTCAGAAAGATACCGACTGCAATAATCTCGCCGACAATCAATGCCGTAGCCGTTCGCAATCCAATTTGTCGTTTGAGTTGCATCAGGAATTGGGCCGCATCAGAAATTAGCCACAGATAAACGCGGATAAAACGGATCTGAGCGCAAATCAGCTAAGTCTCATTGCGGACTCAGTGAGTCTCATTCACATCTCAGATGCAATTCAGATCAGCTAAGTCTCATTGCGGACTCAGTGAGTCTCATTCACATCTCAGCTGATATGCAATTCAGATCCGCTTTATCCGTGGCCATCTGTGGCTAGAATGTAACTCGCGCGCCAAATTGGAACGCTCGTGGACCACCCGAGCCAAACACACCTCCTGCTGTAGACACCGGATGGCCAAAACTCGATGAACGAAGGAAGCCCGGGCTGGCTGCGTCATTGCTGTCACGCACAAGCACGTTTGCGAATCCCGAGTAATTAGACTTCGAGAACCCCAAGACGTTGGTCACGTTGAAGAGGTTGAATACCTCCACAAGAGGCTCGATCCGGACTTGCTCGCCGACCTTAAAAACTTTCGATGCGCGCAGGTCAAACGAACTGAAGCTATCCGTGAAGTGAACATTGTCGTTAACCAACGGCAGCAGTTGTCCGCCAACTCCGCCGGCAGTGTTAACGGATCTGATGAAGGCATTAAGCTCGGCGCCAGTATGAAAGAGCCTGCCGCCGGCATTGCGTTGGAGTTGCGGAATCCGAGTCGCACCACCCGGCAACAAGATGTCCATCGGTACTCCTGATGCGAGCGTGAGAATCGGAGCGAGATGGATGGCGTATGGTAGGTCCCAAACACCTGAAAAGGTAAAGCGATGTCGCTGATCGTTGGGTGTTGATCCATATTCGCGCTGCAGATTGTTCGGATCGATAGGTCCATTGGAGAACGGTATCTGATCGTCGTTTGCGAAGTTAAATGCTTTCGAAAGCGTATACGAGGCGCGAAACTGGTAATTGTTTGCGAAACGCTTCTCAAGGCTCACCAGCAAACCGTCATATTTCGTCTTTACGCTCGACTCTAAATTCGTAATTGCGTCGGGCCCGCCCACCACTGGATTAAAAACCGTGCCGATCGTGCGGCCGATGATGAAATGCGTACCGAAGTTGTGCAGGTAATCGGCCCGCAGGACGTAGTCGCGTCCAAACTCGCGCTGAAAACCGAGATTGAACTGTTGGACCATCGGATTCTGCATTGAATTGTCGATGATGTTGATGCCTGCCGCGCCTGCTCCGGGAAGTATGAACCCCGTAAATGGATTCGCGAGTGTCGGTGCTCCCGGAGGAAATTGTCCGGTGGCCGGATTAAAGGGATTGCCCTGGTAGTAAAGTAGCGGACCGGCGCGTACTTCGATTGGCAACGCACGACCATCCAGTCCTCGCTCAAGCGATTGAATCTCGAGCGTGATGCGGTCGTAATAAATTCCATAGCCGCCGTGAATGCTGAATTTTCCGTCCTCGGTTGCGTAGTTAAACCCAAAGCGAGGCGCAAAGTTGTTCTTGTCTCTTCCTCTCTTCCCGTGCAGAAACGGAAGAACGATCGGATTGAGTTGATCAATGCGGCTAACGTTTTTGACGTCCGTGTCGAGCTCGTATCGCAAGCCAATGTTCAATGTGAATTGAGGTCGTATTCGCCAGTCGTCCTGGAAAAAGCCTGCGATGTAAGTGCTGTCTGCATCTGGAATGAGCAAAGGCTCGGTTGGTTTTGCGCTTCGCAGAGTCACGGCAAAGAGCAGATCATTGTCGTCGACGCGGTTGTCGCCGTTGCGATCGAAGTCTGGGAAGTCTTCGATCATCTCAATCCGTCCGGTCTGGAAGACTCGCAGGTCAAAGTCAGCATCGACGCGCTGAATCTCACCACCAAAATTGATCGTATGGTTGCCGCGCACCATCGACACCGTATCGCTCAGTTGAAGGCGACGTTGTTTGGTGGATTGCGGAACGCGGAACGACGCGCCGTCTTGAATGCTTGGAAATGTGAGCTGCGGTCCAGGTGTAACGGGCTCGATATCGTTGAAAAACGTGCTGTAACTTACGTTGAAACTATTGACGTCGCGAGAAGTCAGGACTCGCGTGTAGTTGCCCAGAAAAGAATGCGTCTTGTTTGTGCTGGCCTGACGCTGAGAGGAAGAGCCGATGGCGCGGTCCAATGTGCTGGCAGCGACATCGTCCTCACGCTGCAGTGAATAGCGAAAGTACAAGTGATCCGCACTTGTAGGTTGCCAGTCAACGCGCTCGGTACTCAAGAGGTCGTTGAGCGGAGCAGCGGCAAAGGTGCGTTGGATACTTCGCGTGGGCAGATCTCGCCTGCCAACAAGAGCGGCTCCATCCTGGTTGCGATACTCGATAGAGCCAAAGAACCATGCCTTGTCTGTCTTGATTGGTCCACCAAACGTAAACGCAAACTGTTCGCGGTCGAACGGCGGATTTTCTCCGAGGCTGCGATCAAAAGTGGCGGGCAGGCCTTGCAGTGAACGATCACGGAAGAAGAAAGATGCGGAGCCGCGATATTGGTTAGTTCCGGACTTCGTAACGATATTGATCACGGACGAGCCGGAACGGCCGAGCTGCGCCGAAAAACGGTTGGTGGCGATTTGAAATTCCTGGACGGCCTCCTGCGAGATATTCTGCACTGCTCCGCCAACGACATCGTCGTTATCATCGGCTCCATCGACGGTGACGTTTCCTCCACGACCGAGTTGACCTGCGGATGAAATTACCAGCGTATTGGTCTTTGTAGGATCGAAGTTCGGAGCGGGCGCATTACCGGGAATCAACAATGCAAGCTCAAGGAAGTTTCGTCCGTTGAGGGGTAAGCGTTGTACCTCGAAATCGCGGATTACTCCGTCGACGACGGAGTTGCTGGTATTCGCCAGTTCATAGTTGAAGCGGTCATCCAGGGTCACGGTTCCCTGTACAGTTATCGCGACATCAATTTCGAGGCTGGTTGTCTGTCCAACCTGCAGATCCACGTCCGGCAAACTCTTCTCGGCAAATCCGCGAGCCTGGATTTTTACCTCATAGCTACCGACCGCGAGATTCGTAATTACAAAAACGCCGACATCGTTGGTAACTACTTGCCGAGATATTCCGGTTGCTTTGTGCCGCGCAATCACCGTAGCTCCCGATACGAGTGCTCCATTCTGATCCCTGACCGTCCCGGTGAGATTTGTAGTAGCAGCTTGTTGGGCGAACGTTGATCCGCCCAACCCGCAATAGATAACGGCGAATAGCAAAATCCCTCGGGTCAGGATTCTTCGGTGCTGGGCCATTGTGAACACTTGCCGTGAAATCATGGACCAAGTCCTTTCAGATGTTATTGAGGAACGCTGGATCCAGCTTGAAACGTCCAACTTTGCGAAAATCTTGTCGTCTTTTTGTATGGAGGTTGGTCCCGAACCTTAACTCAGGCCGGTTAGCAAGGGACACTCAGATCTGCACAAAGTAAAAGGAAGGAAACCCTTGCGCGCCGCAGCTCGGGACCAATAAATTCGTCTGCAACGGCACGGAAAAATAGCACTCGAGTTGAATTCCGTCACGAAGCTGTTGGTTGATTCTGATATCAAACTTTAGTTGGAGACCAGTAAGTTTTACACTGGAGAGGAACTTCTATGGACAAGCTCGGAACTATCAAATCAATTTTCGGAGTGCAGCGCGCACTTATCGGCGTAGTCCATGCTCAAGCGTTGCCAGGCACACCGGCAAGCAGACTTGATGTCGCGGCCATTGCTGCCCAGGCGGTCGAGGAGGCACGTACCTACGAAGATATGGGTTTTCATGGTGTCATGATCGAAAACACGCACGATCGCCCGTACTTGAAGGCAGCGGTTGGCCCCGAAATCGTAGCGGCCATGGC
>JBKPAC010000002.1:0-22421 GCA_046726175.1 Acidobacteriota bacterium | reverse complement strand
CGTCTCGCCCGCTTTGTGGGCTGATTCTGAAGGTGATGCGGGCGAGACGCCCGCGCTCCCAGTGCAAACTAAAAACGCGAAGACGACCTGGTGAGGTCGTCTTCGCGCTTTGCCCGCCAACTAGGTGCGAGGGTTTAGAACTCAAACCGAGCTGCAAACTGAATCTGTCTGGCAGCTCCGTTTGTTTGAGTTATTTGACCGAAGGTTGTGCTCGTAATGTTTGGAGTCTGCGATGCAGCTTGCCAGTTGACATTGTTCAGAACATTGAATGCCTCCATTCGCAGCTGAATACGCATTGATTCCTTGATGCGGATATTCTTTAGGATAGCCGCATCGATGTTGAAGAAACCCGGTCCATCAATCACGGAACGCGCCATGTTACCGGTGAAGCCCGGATTGACGTTGAAGAAAACCTGTCCATTGAACGGCGTCGAGCCGAACCCTTCCGAAGCACGTCCGGTCGTATTGATCACCGCCGGGTTGATATAGAAGATGCCCTGCGGAGTGTCAAAGTGACCGACGAGCGCACGGAGTTCATCGTTCGACAGGCTAGTGTTAGGAGTCTGCCGGCCCGAGCGTCCGGTGCGGTTCAGAGTGCCACGATTGTCGACGAAAGTGATCGGAGGACCCGAGGTCCAGCTTACGATCGAGGAAAGCTCCCATCCTCCAAACACACGGTCCATAGCGCCGCCATGGTTGAGGAACTTTCTTCCTTTACCGAATGGGAGGGCGTAAATGCCATTGAAGTTGAAGACATGGGTTACGTCGAAGTCAGCTCGCTGGATGTCCCATTGCTTGTTGTTGATATCGAGGAACGGTTCCACGAGCTGCTGTGAGGTTCCGATCGTGTTGGTCAGGTTCTTCGAGAAGGTGTAGTTGGTCTGGAAGTACAACCCTTGTGACAGCCTTCGGCGAACTTCAACCTGGAGCGAGTTGTACCTGTAGAAACCACCATTCGTGAAGAGATTGGCCACGCCTGTGCCCGGGTTATTCAGGAATCTGATAAACGGAGTAGAGTTTGCCGGATTCCCGGTTCCCCCACCCGCACCCGGATGATTGTTAAAGTTGCCGGTGATAAACGAGATCGCCAGGTCTGCCGGCGTCCCGTTAATCAAGTTGTTGTTGAACGTAGCAGCAGACAGGCCTCCTGTTCCGACAACCAGGTGGCCAACGCCAGGAGTTCCACCACTTTGGAAAATGGTGAGTGCCTGGCAACCAGTTACAGTCGCCGGATTGCAGAATGCGGTGGTTCCTGTCAGCGCGAGATTTGCTGCCGCACGATTGAAGTCAGAGAGAAATCCATTGTTGAAGATATCAACCTGATTTTGGTCGATGCTGCGCGCCAGATTGTTGCTTCTGGTGCCGACATAACGAACCTCAACCGCGGTGTTTCCGCCAAACTCACGTTGGATACCGATGCTGTACTGATCGATTCTCGGAATCTGTATTTCGGGATCGATCGCGAACACCGTTCCAAAGTTACCGCCGACCGCAGCCGAATTGTTGAAGAGGTAAGTGCGCGGAGGCACGAACGCCGCTGGGGCCGGGATGGGCCTAATGAGTGTGGAAAGTCGATCGTTTAGATTCGCAGATGTACCGTCAACCGCGTTCGCCGTCGTACGACCAAGACCGGCGTTGCCGATCGCCGCATTGTTGATGGAAGTTACAATCGAGTCATTTCCATAAATGTGACTGTAACCACCTCGGATGACACTCTGTCCCTGGCTACCGAAGAGAAAGTGCTTCAGACCATTCTCGGCTCCCAGTGAGTACGCAAACCCTACCACTGGAGCAAAGTTATTCCGGTCGGTCTTGTAGTAAGCGTTTTTCTCGCCGGCATTGCCACCAACAAAGTTGTAGGTTCCGTTTCGATCCAGGACGGAAGGAAGCGGATTCGACGTGTCAGTGATGACGGGCTCGAGGGCCAAGCCGTTATCGAGAGTCATAGCCGGGAATAGTTCGTAGCGAAGTCCGAGCGTCAATGTAAGGTTCGGCTTCACCTGCCAACGATCCTGGAAATATAACGAGTGGTTCGAGTACCGGAATGGTTGCAGCTGTCGCACGGGCTGAAATCCCGATGTTTGGTCCGCGGCATTGAAGCTTCGTGTGCCAGCGCTAATGAAACCGCCGTACATAGCAAGGAGGCCATTCAGCGTTGCGAGAGACGCCGTGCTTATCGTAGTTGTTGCACCGGTTCCTGTAGGAATCAATCCTGCTGAGTTCGTTGCGAGCAGAGGGGTGCGAGCACCCGTCGCGACCGTGTATGAGGGAACGATGCCGGCATCGTTGTAAGCATCAACGCCGAAGAACTGGAGTTGTCCGCCGAATTTGAATGAGTGGTTGCCCTTCACCCAGTCGACGTTGTCCTGAAGGTTATAACCGTAGGTATTACGTCCCTGACTGAGGAATGTGTTTTCCGGAAATGTCGGCATACCGGTGGCGAAAGTCATGAAGAAAGCAGGCGTGTCATCGGTGCGATCGAAAGGCACGTCACTCTTGAACGATCCGCCGCGAAGCTCATTAACGATGGCGGCGCCAAAGTTATGACGGTAAGCAAGCGTGAGCTGCCTGTTCTTTGAGGACTGACTGACACCAGGAACGACTGTGAACTTCGTGGTGTCTACGTCAGGTCTCAGGTTTACCTCGTTATTCCACGCATAGAAGAACGCGAATGAGTTGTTGTCGTCGATGTCAAAATCAAGTCGCGTTGACCACTGATTGCGCGTCTGATCTGATCGCCGATTAAGTGCAAAGCCGGCCGTATTCAGACCATCACCACCGGCAGCGTTACTCGCCGTCGGCAACTGAGAAAAGACACGGCTCTGGATTGTCGGATCGATTGTTGAAGGGATGCCGGCAAAAAGAGTTTGTGCATAGGCGAGCACGTTTGGAATCGTGCAAGCAGAGCCGGCGGTAGTCGAAGGACAAAACGTAGTTGCGTTACCGGCGGTCGCTCGATTGAACCGGAACGTTCCCTGAAGAGCAGTCGGAGTAAGGATCGTGCGTGTCGCACGAGTAGACAACGGATCGCGAATTCCTTCATACGCGAAGAAAAAGAACGCTTTGTCTCTTATTAGAACTGGGCCACCTTCACCAAATCGCGGCAACGGCATTGGCCCATCGATCTTTCCTCCAAACTGGTTGCGATTGCGGAAAGGACGCGCGATGCCAGACCGGTTGTTGAAGAAGTTGTTTGCAGCGAACTTCGAGTTCCGGTTGTAAGCGAACAATCCGCCATGGAAGTCCTTCGAGCCGCGCGGTGTAACGAGACGAATCTGTGCGCCGCCGTAGCCCTGATCGGCTTCACCATTCGCGGTTGTGATGGTGAACTCACCAGTGTCGTCAACGGAGGGACGGCCAGGTGCGAAGTCGGTTGCGTTGGTACGAATAAAAACATCCTGGATGTTGATGCCATCGCGAGTGATGTTTGTCAGGGTCGTACGCATGCCGTTGATCGTCGTGTTCTGAAAAGCGTTGCTGGTAGTTCCGGCCTGTAACAGGATCAGAGTCAGCGGGTTACGAGTAATCAACGGAAGCGAAAGGATTTGTTGCGGACTCACCGTGTTCGTGATCTGTGGTGTTGTCGAAGTGACGATGTCCGCGCCCGCTACGACAGTAACGTTCTCGCTGATGTTTCCAACCTCGAGCGTCGGACTGAGTGAGTACTCTCGACCCACGTCAATCTTCACTTCATTCGCGATGTAGGTTTTGAATCCGCTCGCTTTTACGGTCACTGTGTAGGTGCCGAATTCGAGTTGCGGGATGACGTAATGGCCGTCGCTATCTGATGTGGTGGTGACTTCTTTAGCTGTATTGTTGTCAACGGCACTTACTGTAGCTCCAGGCAAAACTCCGTCAGGTCCTGAAATCGTCCCCGACAATCTGCCCGTAGTGGTTTGCGCCGACGCTGTGAAGGCAGACAAGCACAGCGTAAGCGCAAGAAATAAAAATCTCTTCATCGTGGGCTCCTTCTTGAGTTGTTAGCAAACAAAGGGGAAAGCCGAAGGGTAGATAAGTATCGGCGCCCTCTTTTTGGCAGCTGATTTCCGTTTTGAGTGGTGGACGAGAACGTTCGCAATGGTGCCGGAGATCCCAGCTGCTTTTGCGTGCAAACCTAGAAAGGGCAAGCATTGTGCCGCGATGCTACGACCGTGCGCGGCGTTGTGATTCAAATATTTAGATGACTTAACGAAGAAATGGAGGTCAAATAATCTTGGGACAAATGGATAGTTGTACGAAAGTTTGGATTGAGCTTCTGGACGATGATGCAACAAAGTGACTGAAATAAGCAAGCCGGGCGTTGTTCTCTTAGAAACAACACCCGGCTGAAAAGTCACCTTGGCTTCGGCTTATCGCGAGCCTCGAGCGACGATTTTAGAAGTTGAACTTAAACGCCAACTGGATAATGCGCTCGTTCGGGTTACCGCCGAAGCTTGTGGAAGTGATCTTTCCAAAGTTCGTACTGTTTATGTCGAGCGTGTTGTCCACGTTGAAGTTCGTGTGATTGAAGACATTGAAAGCGTCGAGACGTAATTCAAGATTGAGATTTTCTTTGAATTTCGTTCTCTTGAGAAGCGTTATGTCAGCACTCCAGTAGCCTGGACCATTAACAGGCGTCAGACTTAAGTTGCCGACTGTGCCTGCTGGAGGATTCGTGAAGAACGCTGGATTAGCGCGCCCGTCTGGTCCAATCAAACTCGGATCGACAAGCAGCGGCAATCCTGTTCGTGGATCATGGAACAAGCCAACCATGCTTTGCAGCTGAGGTATTGTCAGCGTAGTGTTGACGGTGTTGTTCTGCGAGCGAGCACTGCGGTTGAGAGTGCCACGAAAAACTGTTTGGGCGCCCGCACAATTTCCAGGCGTGCATGAACCCGCCAGGACCGAGATGGGCCGGCCGGTCCTGATTTGGGCGATCGTGCTAATCTGCCAACCGCCTATGAGCTTGCCTTTCAATCCACCATCTGTGAACCACGTCTTTCCTGGGCCAAACGGAAGTTCGTACACTGCGTTGCCCTTGAAGATATGCTGAACGTCCTGGTTGTTGCGCTTCTTCTCGAGAGGATCACCGACAGCTAGATCAAGATAAGGCAGAAACTCAGCCTGTGCCTGTTCCGCGTTGGTGAACGCTTTACTCCAAGTGTAGTTGATCTGGTAGTACCAGCCGTTCGAAACGCGCTTCCGTATCTCTGCCTGAAGTCCGTGATAGTCAGACCAGCCGCTGCTGCCGATGTAATCAGTCGCTAAGGCGTTTCCGTTTGCCGGCAGGAAGAAGCTCGGGCAAAGAGAACCGGTTGCTCCCTGAGCACAAGGTTGCGCTGTACTGAAGAACGTGTTGCGCGAAGTGAGATAGGTTGAGATAAGCTCCGCTACCTGACCCTGGCTGATCAGAGTTCGAACAGTTGCGTTAGTGAGGTTACCGCCTCCTCCCAATCTCGGGAAGATCGTCAGTACCTGACAACCCGTTGTTGCAGCTTGCGCTGCGGTACAGGCGGGATTACCAAACTGAGCGAGGTTAGATTGCGCTCGAAGGAAGTCCGCCAGGAACCCGTTCTGACGAATGATCACCTGGTTTGTGTCGAGCCCTCGGGTCAGCTGAATGCCCCGATTACCAACGTAACCAACTGAGATTGCAGTGTCTTTGAAAATCTCACGCTCGATCCCAAGGTTCCACTGGGCGGCGTAAGGCGTAGCAAGGTTGAACTCAGTCGTGAACAGAGTTGGCGTCTGACTGAGGCTCAGTTGATCGATGAGCGTTCGCGGAACTATGAAAGCTGGCGTGGCCAGAGTGACGATGCCGCCGGTGCTTACCGTTCCTGACAAGTCTGGTCGAGTAACCGCCGATTGCAAGCCCGCATTGCCGTTCACAGCTGAATTGTTGAGAACGGTTGCAAGGTTGTCGATCGCATACGAGATGCCGAAACCACCGCGAATGGAAGTCTTGCCGCTCTTGAATGGATCCCACGCAAAACTCACGGTCGGCGCGAAATTATTCAAGTCTCTTGCAGTGAAGTCCCTTCCCGTTCCTTTGCCGGCGAAATCAACCACAGCACGCGGATCATTCAGGACATCCAATGAAAGATCCTTGGGTAGCAGTCCGAGGCCATCTCTTTCGGTGAGTGGGCCGATGTACTCCCAACGCAGTCCATAATTCAGAGACAGGTTAGGCCTGAACTTCCACGTATCTCCGAAATACAAAGCGATGGTGTTGTAATCAAGGTGACGCCGCGAGCCGACTCCGCGAGTGAATCCAGAAGTACGGTCCGCCACGTTGAAGGTCTGCGTACCTTGCCGCACAGCGCCCGTTAAGAACGCAAGCAGGTTAGTGGCGTTCGTGTACTCCGTGCTGGAAAGGCCGCCGGGGAAATTCGCGGTGTTTTGCGCCAGAGGCATCGTGTTTGACGTGGCGTTAAAGCCGACCGTGTACTGCGGAACGATACCGACATCGTTGAAGTTCAGGATTCTGACCATTTGGCCCTGGAATCCGAACTTGAACACGTGATTACCCTTCACCCACGCAACATTGTCCATCAACGAGTAGGTGGTTGGAGCTCTACCTTGTTGCAGGAAGTTCTGAATCGGATTGGTAATTGAAAGGTCGAACACCAGACGGTAACCAACGTCGAACGTCTCGCGATTGATGAACGAAGGAGTGCTCTTGGCGTAGCCGGCACGGAGTTCGTTAGTGATAGATGACGTAACGTTCCAGTGCCATGCAAACGACGAACGAGGCCGCACTGACTGTTGTCCACCACCAGGAAGGCCCGGAAACTGCTCGCCGATATTATTCAGGGCTACGTCGTTGGGCAGTACTGAGACAAAGCGTGAGTAGATCGCTTCAACTCTGTGATTTGAGTTGATGTCGTAGTCGATACGGAAACCGATGTTTCTGCCGGTGCTGCCATTGGGCGTGTTGAAGCGGAAGCCTTGAGTGTTGCGCGTATCGCCGGCGTCGTTATTGTTCGATGCGGGCGTCAGACTGATCAAGTGCGCAATGCGTGGATCAATTGTTCGTCCACTTAAAGTCAGCAGATTGACCGTCTGCTGTTGCCCGTTGTCGGAACGAATGTAGGTGAAGTTTCCGGTGCGGGCTCCGGCGGACAGCACCGTGCGCAACGGTGTGAAGTCCTGCGTTGTATCCGTCTTCTCGTAGAAGAAGAAGAAAAACAGTTTGCCCTTTTGGGTGAGCATTGGGCCACCTTCGCCGAAGCGAGGTAGCGCAAATGGTCCACCCACGTTGCCGCCATACTGGTGTTGCAGCAATTTTGGTTTCTTCAGACCGTTAGCATTGTTGAAGAAACTGTTCGCGTCAAATCTATCATTGCGATAGAAATCAAAAATGCTGCCGTGATAGCCGGTTCCTCCGCGCGGTGTGGTGAGCTTGACCTGCGCAATACCGAGCCCGTCGTCGGGTCCGCCGTTCTGTGTGGTCAGCGAAAACTCTGAGACCGCGACCACGCTGGGCGTGTTGACGCCAAAAAGCGAATCAGTACGAACAAGGTTGTCGTTAATGTTGACGCCGTCCCAGGTGATGTTCGAGAACGACCCGCGCAAGCCGTTGATCACGGATTGGCGCGTGTTCGTGTTCGTATTGACACCGGCAACACCACCAGCAAGGTTGATAGGATTTCTGCCGTTGAGCGGAAGATCCTGAACTTGCTTTACGTCAATAACGGTGGACAGCTTGGCGTCTTCCGATCGAATTAACGATTGTGCGTCCGAAGCTGTAACCGATACGGTTTCGGCGACTCCGCCCGTTTCCAAAATGAGGCCATCAAGCACAGCCGGCACGTCAACGTGAGTGACCACGTTTTGTACTAGTAATTTTTTAAAGCCTGGGTGCTCGATAACAACAGAATAGGTGCCGGGTCGCACGTCTGTGAAAACGAAGATGCCCTCGTCATTGGTTGTGGTGGCTCTCTCATCTCTTGTCTTCGTGTCGGTCAGCGTGACTTTGACTCCGGGCACAACCGCTCCAGCCTGATCTTTCACAGTTCCAGTCACGCGCGTGTTTACGGACTGTGCGACAACGGCTGAAGCTGAAATAAGCGAGAAGGCGAGGGCGAGCAGAATGGGTTTGAGCCCCGCAAGCTTTTCTGCGTACGTCGCCAGGTCACTCGGTTTAAAACTACCGAATCTCCGCATAGTAGCTCCTTTCAAGGGTGGGGTTAGCGGCGTGGACTTCTCGGCGCTGGTTTTACCGAAAAGGACAAGCCTGTTGGCTAGGAAAACTGACTAAATAAGTCCGGGTGTGTACGGGTATGACGAAAGAAGCCCCACTGGTGGCAATGCGTATGCCGCTTCACAACATACGAACTAATTGAGAATCACTCATTTTTTCGGATCCCCTCCTCCAAGGGCTCTCCAGAAATTTGGAGAAAGTACGAATAGTTGAACGCGGCATTCACTTTGTTGGTAGAGCAAACGAGGTTGTTGTGAAGGCTTGCGAGGCAGACGTAGGAAACCGAAGGCGGTGCTAAGCTACGGCTTGATCAGTGAGTAATTAGTATTCGATTTTGCCGTTGTAGTTCATGTCTGGTACGCGGAAGCGCATGTTTAGCTTGATGTCGTTTGTCAGTTCGGAATAGAAGCGAACTTCGCTGGTGTCAGGTGTGATAAAGAGCTTCCCTTCGGGTTGGCGAAGGAAAATGAAGCGAGCTCCAAACCCGTCTTTGCCTGGCGGGACATACTCTTCGAGAAACAGCTTCTGTCCACTCTTCAGCTCGAGATAAGTGTTGTTCTTCAGGACTGCCGTAACTCCAGAGTTGAACGCTTGCATTGCCTTATTTCCAAAGCGCTGATCGACCGACTCATAGCTAACGGTGATGATGATGGACTCCGTAGCCTGCACGTCGGCAAAGTTGTGCAGTCGCTCGACAGTTTTCTGATCCGGTTTGTTGGCGATTTCAATCAGGCGTACAAGTGCCTGGCGAACGGGTCGAGCGGAAAAGAATCGAATGTAGTATTTGACATTCATCGCCTGATTGGTCGCTCCCTGTGCCTGACGTTGCGACGTCGTTGAAGTTGTTCGCACACCGGGCGTCCGCGGATCTGAAGTTGGCGAGTAGAACATCTCCGACGTGTCGGTCTCGACTTGCGTTTGCGACCACGGCGAGTCAGAGAGGATCTTCTCAGCGTCCTTCTTACTCCACTCTGTCCATGGCTTCGATTGCTTTTGTGCAAACGCGCCTGCAGTCATTGTGATCAATGCGAAGACAAGACACAGGAAGAAAAGTGATCTGGTATTCACGCGAGCCTCCCTACAACATTCGGAGATTTGGTAATTCATACGGATTGTCGGAAGAAGTGAACAAGGGGATCAAAACGCTCACTTGAGTGTCGCGTAGTCTAGCAAATTACGCGAATTTCGTCGTCGCCTTTGTGACTACAAACGAGCTCTGATTCAGCGCGTCGCGCTGCAACCGTACTCAAGAAAGGTGGAGAACCGGTCGGACCCATGATCGAGAGCAATGTCCTGCCGTTCATAATCGAGATGGACTGCTGACATCAACAACGTCGCTTCTTTGTCGACAAGTCTTAAATTCAAAGTCGAATGACTCGATAGCTTTTTGACGATCTCCGACACCACGAAATACCTGGTTGCGAAACCGGGAATCGGACCGAGTTGAACTCGCGTAAGAAATGCGCGGGCGTCAAAGATCTCGAGCTCTGGACTGCCGTACACTCCTGAATCATCGATGTTCATCACGGCGATGATCTCGTCGAAGAGCTTCCTGCCGTTTCGCTGTTCGACTCGAGCACCTGAAATGATGTAATCAGTGGCGAGACTCTCTCGCTGTTTTGGTTTTTGATAGGAACGCGCAGAACGCAATCCTGGTCGAAAATGAGTGAACGCATGTGCGCCCCACTCAGGCACCAGCACTTCCACCTTCATTAGCGTATGAGTTGAGTTGGGTGCGACTGCCAGTGACAAGCTTCCACAGAACCCTTCGCTAAAACTCAGTTTCACTGGATCAAGAACACAACTGTGGGCCGCGCGAAGTTTGATGAATCCGTTTTCAAACTGACTCGGCGGCAGCACCGTTTGGAGTTTGGTGTCTTTTGCTGACAGCCACGGAACGTTGCCGTCTGCATCGGTAGCAAACAGGCTGAACCACATGGCCTCTTCCAACGGAAGCCCTGTGCTCAAGTGATAACGCGACTCGAAGGTGATATCAGCGAAGCGGCTACCGCGGAAAAGAAGAGGCGAGAAGAGAACGTTCTTCGCCGCAAACTTTCCACTCGCGTCATACGGCTTTTTCTCGACATCGGGTGTGAATACCTGTTCATGAATCGGATGGTCAATGCTGAACTTGCGACGCGTGGGTCGCTTGATCAGGAGATAACCAAAGTTCTTTTGAGCATTGCGATCGTTGGTGACGGCGATCATGCCCCCGCTTTGTGTAATTGTTTTTCGCTCCTTCGCGTGAGAAGCGATACTGGTTTGATCGGAGAATCCAAATACTTGGCGGACATCACGCGCGAAATCACCGGCGTTGAGAGTGAAAAGCAGAGAAGCGTGAGGCGCAAGATCATAAGGCGCTTCAACGAGCTTATTCCCCAGCGGATCATGCAGAGTGATCTTTCCGGTGCTACGACCGTTGTTCGGGTTGAAGAGACTTAGCGCGCATTCATATTCTGCGAGCGCCGGGAAAGGCATCGAGTAGTAAAAGGCGTCAGCCTTTTGCCATTGTAGTGGATCAGGATTGGCGTGAACGTTGTCGAACGAATCGGCTGTGATCCAGCGCACAAACGCCGAGCTGAATAAATCGGAAGCATGCATCGGCTCGCGACTCTTTGGCTGAAGACGTATCCTCAAGCCTCCCCAGAAAGCTGCGTTACCAACAAGCTCTCGAACATCAATAACAGTCGGCTGCATTGCCGAGACGGTTAACTTCCGTGCAAGACCATTGGGTCCTATGCCGCGTCCGGTCGAATCGTACAGATAGAGCTCGTAGTCAGTTTGATCAACTCGATCTTCATAACCGCGGTTTCCAACGAAGTTGTCGGACGTCAGAATGATTTCAGAGTAGATACCGCGAACGGAATCCACAACGATGAATGGAGCACAAACATCGAGCCAGCAGGAATTCTTAGTTTGAGTGGAAGCGGGGTAGGACTGTGTTTGTATTGATTGCGCCAGCAGCGTTGAGCTGAGTGGTCGGACTACTGTCGCGCCCAGCAGTGAAGTTGGAACCAGAGAAAGAAATTTTCTCCTGTCCAGAATCTTCATTCGGTTAACTCCTTCGCAGCGTTACCCCATGGTCATGAGCCTTTTAGTAAAGAGAGGAGAGCGGAATGATCCGCTCTCCTCGGGTGGTAGATAAGGGGCGCAGGTTAGAAATTAAACCTGAGCACTAGTTGGACCAGCCGTCCACCGGGATCGTTCGTAGTAGATAGATCCTGATATGCCGCAGTCATTCTGCCGAATGCAGATGAAGTAAAGCTTCCAAGTGTGTTGACATCGTTTCCGGCAGATCCGACCAGGAAGTTGATGTTGTTGAAAGCATTCAGAAATTCACCTCGCAGTTCGAGGTTTGTTCTTTCTGTGAAGCGGATCTTCTTGACAATGCTAATGTCGGAGCGGAAAAACGATGGTCCTTTAAGAACCAGATTTGCGAAACCACAGCCTCCTCCAACGGTGCGAGTTGCCTCATTCGTAGCGCTGAGGCTTGGAACGTATCCGAAGCTTTGCTGACAGTTTCCAAATCCCGCCGGCGCGATAAAGCGACCGGATGGGGTGCCGGTAGTGTATTCGACAGTCGTAACGCTCGGCTGCGTTATGTCCGGTTGACGTGTAACAACTCCAAGATTGAATGCCTTCACGGTGTTCTCACGGATGTCCTTTGGAAGCACATAAATGAATCCATCGGGATCCCGATAAACTCCAACTGCATTCTGAAGTTCAGCCTTGGTCATTCCCACGAGATTCACATTGCCAAGCGAGAATGGGTTGCCGCTCTGAACGCGGATGTTGCCATTGATGCCCCAACCGCCAAGGAATCCGTCAACCAAGCCGCTCACTCCGCTGAAGAACTTCTTTCCTTTGCCGACCGGCAACTCGTAAATGAAGTTCGTTTTGAAGCTCTGAGTGATGTCGAATGGAGTGACACCCTTCCTGAGTGGCCCATTGCGAATGGTGTTTGGCTGATCGTACACAGAAGAGCTACTTGCGTAGGTGTTGGCGAGAGCCTTGCCAAACGTGTAGCTCGATTGAATTAGTAACCCGGCTGACAAGCGCCTGCGAAGTTCAATCGTGAACGCGTCATACCAGGTCTGTCCCCCATTGTCCACGAGGAAGGCCCCTCCACGCTTCCCTGGGTTGACCAGGAAATGGTTGTATGGGAAGAGCGCATTGGCACCGGTTCTTCTGTTGTCAAATGAAGTACTCGACAAATTGTTCCCGAAGGTCAGCGGCGCTGGGTTCAGCGGATTCATCGTGTTGTAGTAGGTGCTGGACCTGAAGTTGGCGTTTGTGTAGTTGCTGGCAGTTAAGGCGGCCGCTGCGCTCAAGCCTTGGAAATAACCCAGCGTGATTGGCAACGGGAACGTTCCAGTTCCTGGTCCAAAGTACGCGAAGTTAGCCTGACATCCAGGGTTTGCTGTGGGATTCTGCGTCCCCATGCAACGACCTGCGGCGATATTCGCGAGGAAGTTAGTCTGCGCCAGCTTCCATTCATTGAATACGCCGTTCTCGATGATGTTGAGTTCATTCAGATCGTATTGTCGCCAGAGCGCGTGTCCGCGATTTCCCACGTACCGCACTTCAAGCACAGTGTCCGAAGTGAGTTCTCGTTGCAAGCCGAGCGTCCACGACTCGACATAACCAACCTTTAGATCCGGTAAGAACCCGTTCACGGCATCCGTGATCAGACCGGCGTTTGGATATATCGGAGACGACGGAAATGAAGGCGGTGCGAACGGTCCCTGGCGCAGGTAAGTGCCAGGAGCCAGATTACCGAGCGTGAGATTGCGGTTAGTGGTTATCGTTCCACCTGGATTCGATCCGGTAACAGCTGTGAACACGCCAACGCCTTCTCGGTTATAGGCCATCGAGAAGCCGCCGCGAATTACAGTCTGTCCAGATTCACCGGTGAGACGACGAAGTAGTCCGGTCTTGAAGCTTGGGCTATAGGCAAAGCCAAGCGTCGGCGCGAAGTTATCGTAGCTCGCCCTGTAGGTTTTATAGCCGCTTCCAAACAGCGCGTAGTTAGATGGTCCACCATTAAGAACACCGGGCCGGAACAGGTTTCCTACACCCGACTCACCAAACAAGCCCTCGTAAGATACGGTTGCGCCTGCATCGTTGAGTCCTTTGAACGGAAGCTGCACTTCCCAGCGCAATCCGAGATTGAGAGTTAAATTCGGACGAATGCGCCAGCTGTCCTGTCCGTAGATCCCATATTCTTTCTGTCCAGCGCGCGCTTGCAGATCACCCAAATACTTGTATTGGAGAGTCTCTTCATTGAGACGCGCATTGGCGTTAACCGCCGTCAACCTGCCGCTCAACAAGTAATAGAGTTGGGCAGCGGCTCCTTGTTGAGTCGTCGGTAGCGGGTTGGTAGAGGTATTGAATGCATTGAAGCCCGCTGGATCGAGTGTCTGACTTGTCGAAAAGACAGCACTTTGTACGATCGTCTGATTTTGGGCCCAGTAGGTAATCTTGGTGAAGCTACCGCCAAAGTTGAAGGAGTGGTTGCCTTTGATCCAGGTCAGGTTGTCGCTGAACTGTCTGACTGGAGTGTGGCGGCGACTGGGTGCGTTCGTGACAGTTGCATTTGTGAGTGTAAAACCACCAGATGCAAAGTTGTTGAGGCCGAGGTTGTAACCGTTTTGATTAGCGAATTGGGCGCCGTTGACTTGCGGGAAGAACAGTGTTGTTCCACCGAGAAGTCCGTACCTCATTTCGTTTACTATGTTTTGTGAAACGGTCCAGCGCCACGCGGTTGAATTTGAGAACCGGTTTGAATCCTGGCTACCGAAATTCGGAAAGCCCGGGAATGCCGGATCGACACTATTCAGGAAGTCGACCTTGGACCTGAACTGCTGGTAGTTCCAAATATTTTCGATGTGATGGTTCTTGCCAACATTGAAGTCGAATCGAACCGTCGGAAACTTGCGGACTTGACCGCCAGTGTTAACGAAGGTGACTTGCTGAATATTTGGATCGCCGCTGTCCTTTATTACAGCGCCGGTCAACGAGCCGCGAATCTGGCTTAGCACGCCTGAAACCGTCGGATCAGGTGTGGTGAAAAAGCTTGGACCAGCAAGGCCGGCCAGCGTAAACACCGGCACCGAGCATATTCTTGCCGCCCCCGACCCAGAGCAGGTGATTGTGGAACCAGCTGCAGGTGTATAGGAGGGCGAAAGGAAGCGATAGATACCTGACTGTGCTTGTGGACTCAGAATGTTTCTTGTTCGCAGAGTCTTTTCTGGCAGGCGGTACTCTTCATAGTTTACGAAGAAGAAAGCTTTGTCTTTTCCGTCGTAGAGTTTCGGGATCCGGATTGGACCACCAATTTTGCCGCCGGGTTGATTCAAGAGAATTCGACTTTGAGGTGCTTTGCCTGTCACAGGGTCGGGCGCGAGGTCACGATTGTTGAACCAGTAATTGGCATTAAGCGCAGGATTGCGGTGATACCAGTAAAGGCCTCCGTGATACTCGTTCGATCCGCTGGTCGTGACGAACTTGATCTGAATGGCGCCTTCACCTGCGCTTTCTGCGCCTGGCGTTGCGGTAGATACCGTCACTTCGCTGATGGCATCAGTTCGGGGACGAATATAAGTAAAGAAGCCGTCGTTCGACTTGAGCAGGTTGTCCTGGACGTTGATGCCGTCGAGCGTGATGTTGAGCGCGCCTTTTGGCAAGCCGTTGACTGACGATTGGCGTGGCCGGCCTACAGTCGTAGTACCAGGCAGTGCAAGGACAAGATCCAGAGCGTCGCGTGAAGCTGTCGGCAGGTCCGTTATCTGACGGCCAGTCAACGTTGTGCCGATTGTTGCGGTTTGAGTTTGAAGAAGCTCACCGCCACCGACGACCGTAACGGTCTCGCTTGCCGCTCCTATCTCCAAACCCACATTGATACTTGACGGTTTGCCGACATCTATCTTGATGTCAGTCACCATTGCTTGCTTAAAGCCTTTGGCGACGACGGTGGCTGTGTAGGTGCCACTCGACAGAGACGGAATGTTGAACGTGCCCTCACCGCTCGTCTGAGTAGTGAACTCCTGGTTAGTGGCGTTATCTTTCAGCGTGATGGTAGCGCCAGGAACAACATCGCCTTTTGGGTCAATGACAGTTCCGGACAACGAGCCTGTTGGACCTTGGGCTAAAGCCGGCAATCCGCACATTGCCAGCACTAACAAAACGAAGAGGAATTTCGGTCCGTACGTTTTCATCAGCGACTCCCTCCAAATGAGTTGAGTTTCCCGGTCCCGAGCGGAAGAATCCGAAGCTCTCCGCTGCAGGACCACCAGATATTCTTTTTTTGGAATGATGCCGGCCCACCTGGGCCCGAGGGACGATCTGAGCCTTGTCCTGGTGCACCCATCACCAGGAAACCCACCAACCGACGATTTCTAAATATCGACTTTCCAGGGGAACGGCTCGTGAGGCCCACAGTCTACAATTTTTTGTACAACTTATGCAAATATTCGTATGTGTTGGGCAGGGCTTAGAATGCTAGACGCTTTAGGCAGAAAGCATTCAGCTAGTTAAGTTTAGAAAGAAGAGGAGGAGGGTTTTACGACCTCGAACTCAAAATGCAGTTCCTTGCCACGAAAGATGTTCGACAGATAAAACTCCCAGAATTTTCGTGTGAAGCGCATTCCGGGCCAGCGTTGGTCCAGGTTGGTAAGCCACTCGATACCCAACGCTCGCCAGAGGTTCGCGAGGCTGACGTAGACGCGGACCGGCTTTAACTCGAGCTGGGTATAAAAAGGAAAAGGAGTGCGTGCAGGCTCAAAGCAGGTGAACGAGTAGCTGTTGAAATGATTTCGGTGCGTTGGATCTGTGGCCCAGTCGGGATTCGAGTAGTGAGGCGTTACGATTTTTATCCGGCCCGAGGGTTTGGTAATCCGATGAAGCTCGGAAACGAAAGCCATCACGTCGGGCACGTGCTCAATCACATGCCTGCAGACAATTTCGTCAAATTCGTTTTCGGAAAACGGGTAAGGAAGCTGACCGAGATCATGAATCACGTCGGCATGACTTCGGGGATTCGAGTCAATGCCGATAGCTCCGGGAAACTTATTCTGTCCGCACCCAACATCCAGAACTCTTTTCTCCAACTCAGAGTCCGCAAATGGCTTGGGCTCGGGCTTACTCATCGCAGGTCGGATTAGTTATTGGACTGCAGCAGAAAGTCCGCGAAGGCGGCAGTATCAAACGGATGAACTGGCAGGCCCATCTCTTTCTGAACTTGTGAAAGTGCTAGCCCATCGAGAAAGATCTCTTCGTCGCTTTTCAAGGTGTGACGCGGAATGATAACGACATTCCCGCGCAGCTCATCTTTGGCACTCAGTAGATCGCGTCCCGTTAAGAGCCCTGCGACTGAAACGTCACCGCCGAAGTAGCCATTCGCAACAGCTTTAACTTGAAGACGAGCGCCTGTTAAGCAGTTCATCTCGTCGATCAGTTTCTGCAATACGGGCGCAAACAGAGTTCCTGTCAGGATAGTGCCATGAAGTCGTTTTAGATTGGGCTGACCCTCTCGCTGAAGTTTCCTGAGCATTGAACTGAAAGTCTTCTCAAAACTTCTAACCATTCCAATGCCGTCTTCAATCTGCGGATAGTCGCCATAATGCCTTGGACTAGGAACTTCTTCGCCGGCTCTCAAATAAATCTCATCGCCCAGGAACGCAAACGTCGTCTTCAGTCGGTTACGGAACTCCTTTTGAATGGGAGCCATCTGCCGGATTACATCACGACAGAAGTCAGGTGTGACCGCCGTGAGCCTTGAATCAGTGTTGTAACGAGTCAGACCGAGCGGAACGATCGCGACACTTCGAATTCCTGGAAACTTTTCAGCGAGATCGGTCACAGTCTTTGTCAGGATATCGCCGTCATTAATACCAGGACAGAGCACGACCTGAGCATGAAGCTCGATACCCGCATCAAGCAGTCGATCCATCTTGTCCGAGATATCTGTTCGCTGCTTGTCAATTCCCAATAGGTAGGCCCGCACGTCGAGGTCCGTTGCGTGCACTGAGATGTATTGAGGCGACAGACGCTGCTCGATTATCCGCTGCATCTCGTCCTCAGTAATTGACGTCAAAGTGGTGTAGTTGCCATAGAGAAACGACAAACGAATGTCTTCATCGCGAATGAACAGGGATGGGCGGGCGTGTTCCGGGTTACCCTTACAGAAGCAGAAGATACACTCGTTTGCACACTGGCGGGGAACGATCTGTTCGAAATTCAGACCAAAATCTTCGCTTTCATCACGCTCAATCTCGAGTTGCCAATCTTCACCAGACTTCTTTCGCACCTGCATGGACAGTTCTGTCTCTCCGGCTACCTGGAACCGGAAATCCAGATAGTCGCGGACCGGCCGCCCGTTGATCTTAATGATGCGGTCGCCCGGCTCGAGCTCGAGCTCCTCTCCCAGGCCGGCAGGCAAGACTTCGGCGATTTCAACGCCTCGCCGGCGAATGTTTGATACTGCTGGTGCTACTGCGAACTCGTACATCGGTGACTCTTATGGCTGTATTTTAGCGAGTGACGCTACAGACGAGGCTGGCTCCTGGTGCGTCAAACGCGAAACTATAGCAGACGAGGTGCGGATTGTTTACTGGCGAAGCGGAAAACTGGCCGGATTCGCCCTTTATTAGACTGCAATGTGTGCGCGGCTGCTCCCGGATACGGCTTAACCTTTTTGGCAGTTAGTGTATAATCCGCGCATTCGCAGTGACCCCAGTCCGGCACCGCAGCCAGATAATCTTACCGAGACGTAAGTAACGCTCTTCAGGATCATCGTTATGAAAAAGGTTTTCCCGATCGCTGGTTTATCCCTCATGGTTCTCCTTGCTCTCAATACTTCTATTCGAGCTCAGTTTGGAAATCAGGATCCACAGTCCACGGAAAAGACTTCCAGCGCATATAAGCCCTCGGATCGAAATGATGTAAGGAATGGTTCGGTAGGCCAAAATGGCGCCGTTCAACCATCTGATGACGACGATACCCGGCAGGCACAAAAACTCTTCGACGCCGGCACGGCGTCGTACGAAGCGGGAAAACTTGAAGACGCGATCGCTGCGTTGAGCCAGGCCGCGAAGCTGAGGCCTGACGATCCGCGAACGCACTTCAATCTCGGGATGGCCTACGCGCAGGCCAAGTCGTACAAAGAAGCGGCTGATTCGTTCAAGAAGGCAGTGAAGATCAAGCCTGACTGGCCCGAGGCAAACTTTAGATTGGGAATGATGTCGTACGTACTCGGTCGCAAAGGACAGTCACTTGACTCGTACAATAAGTTAGTCAAACTCAACTCACCGCTTGCCGCTACTCTTTACCGAATTATCAAGGATGAAGCCACGGTAACGCCTCCAGCGCCTCTCGCGGACGCGAACAGTAGCAGCACCAACAGCAAGGCTGCCGAGCCGACGAATGTGCCTGTTTCAAAAAAGGAATCCGGCAGCAGTTCGCCAGTTCGAGGCGAACAGGTGTCAGCGCCCATTGAAACCGTCGCACTTAAACCTGCACCGAAAGAAAATCCTCAACCAACAATACCTCAGCCGGTAGCGAAGCCTGCGACAGTGGATCAGAACCTCACCGGCATTTATCGAGTAGGAGTTGGGGATATCCTCGATGTGAGACTGCTGAATTCAACCAACCTGGGCTCAACGTTGTTTACTGTCATTGACGGTGGAGTGATAGACCTTCCTATCGCAGGCGGGCCAATGATCGTGTCAGGACTCACAACCAACGAGATTCAAGCGCGCATTACCACCGAACTCAAGCGACGTGCTGTGGAAGGAAACGCGCAGGTGTCGGTGGGTGTCCGTCAATATGCCAGTCACGCGGTGATAGTGACGGGGCTTGTCGCGAATTCCGGTACGCGTGTCTTACGTCGTGAGGCAGTTCCGTTGTATGTGCTGATGGCTGAAGTACAACCGCGTTCTGATGCAGGGCGAGTGACGATTTTGCGAACAGGCTCCTCCCCACTTATCGTCGATTTGAGCCAATCAGCAGAACTAAGCGCTCTCGTTCTTCCTGGCGATGTCATTAACGTTAGTTCCCGGCCGCAGGAGTATTACTACATCGGTGGTCGTGTGAATTACCCCGGTCAAAAATTGTTTCAGCCGGGCATAACATTACTTCAGGCCATCCTGGCAGCAGGGGGGACCGCGCAGAACGACAACACCATTGATGTTTCGCGTGAAGCTCAAGGTGGCCGGCTGACGACCACTCGCTACAATTTAAAGGACATCAAGTCGGGCAAGGCCGAGGACCCAAAGCTCCAAGCCGGTGATCGAATAGAAGTCGTTCACTAGCGCCGCCCCTCATCAATCCTGCCTCGCTTTCAATGCGCATCACCGCAAGGTCGGGTGCGACAAACTGAACTTTCTCAGATATTTCCCAGCAATTTTATTGACATTCCTGGCCCTCTTTGTTAGTTATTCACCTCGCTTTAAAGTGCCATTCCGGTTCGTCAGTTTGACGGTTTTTCCAACCTAATTCACTGGGAAGGTGGGAGTCTGAGATGGACAAAGTGAAGCCGGCCCTGCTGGGTGGAGTCATCACTGGAGTACTTAGCGTTATTCCCCTGGTGAGCACTTGTTGCTGTATCTGGGCTGCGCTCGGAGGACTGCTCGCCACTTTCCTGTATATCAGAAGCTCGTCGCTGCCTGTGTCGACTGGTGATGGAGCGACGGTAGGCGCCATTACCGGGGTAATCGGCGCAATCGTATATTTAGTTATCGGTATTCCTCTGGGGATTCTGCTGGGAACCGGCGCTCAGTTCGAGGAAGCGTTCCGACGCGGAGGAGTAGAGGTGCCATTAACCGGCATTGCGCTCGTTATCATCGGTTCCTTAGTCGTTGCTCTACTGCTGCTTGTGTCGGCGATTGTCGGTGGCTTGATCGCTGTGCCAATTTTTGAAAAACGGAAGGGCCAGGCCGTTCCACCACCGCCACCCACGCCGGGAGCGCCGGGAGGCTACGGCACGGGAATGTGAGATTGTTTTCCGGTCACTAAGGTGTTGTGCTGCTGGCTTTCACCTGCTCCTTGACCGCGATAGTGGCACAGACTCAACTCTGTGCCACTATCAACCTTTAATCACCCGCACACTACAGGACGAACGAGATGACTAGATACTGCACAAAATGTGGAGCAATTAATGACGAGTTCGCGCAGTACTGCACGACATGCCAGGCTCCTCTTACTCCAGTCAGTGGTTATCAGCCCATGCAGTCCGTTAATCAGCAAGGCTTGACTGACTGGAAAGCGATGGGCGCCGACAAAAAGATTGCCGCCGGTATTGTTGCTATCCTTCTCGGCAGCCTGGGCGTTCACAAATTCATTCTTGGGTACACTACTGAAGGAATCATTCTGCTGCTCGTAACGGTTCTGACGTGTGGGTTCGGTGCAATGATCACCAGCATAATCGGCATCGTGGAAGGAATCATCTATCTCACTAAATCCGATGAAGAGTTCGTCAGAACGTACATTCAAAGCAAGAAGGGTTGGTTCTAGCAGGATCGATTGATCGCGCTCAGTTCTGTCGAAAGCTAAAGTTTATGCGTCGCGTTGAGGTCGCAGTAATCTGGGTGATCATCGCCGGAACTGCGACCTACTTGTTTTTAGTGGATCCCACTCGTGGTGGTTATCCCTCGTGCCCTTTTCGGCTACTTACCGGGTTTCAATGTCCTGGTTGTGGTACGACCCGCGCTTTGCATCAACTGCTTCACGGTCATCCCCTGACTGCGTTTGAGCTCAATCCGTTGATCGTGATCGCGCTTCCGTTTTTAACATTCATCCTCATTCTTCTTACTCAATCGGCAATCGGTAAGCGAAACAATTGGAGTATTTCGATACCTGCAAGGTACGGCTGGTTGACCTTGCTGGTGGTTGTAGGTTTTTGGATCGTTCGCAATACCTCGTTTTATCCGTTTACGTCGTAGGATCTGGAGCTCTTAAATGAGAACTACTCTTTTCGTCTGTGCGCTGGCTGGTTTGTGTCTGATCGGTCTAACTTTGCTTACGAGCAGAGCGCAAATCCAAACCGAAACTCGGACGATGAAACCTTTGCGTCCCGTCCATACCTTTTCGATCGTTGCGCGTGACCCGCAAACAGGCGAGCTTGGAGTCGCGGTCCAGTCGCACTGGTTTTCAGTTGGACCAATCGTTCCCTGGGCCGAAGCCGGAGTGGGAGCCGTGGCGACTCAGTCTTTCGTCGACCCAAGCTACGGAAAAAACGGATTGGACCTGATGCGGGCCGGTAAGAGTGCTCCAGCTGCGCTCAAGGAGCTACTCGCAAAAGATCAGGCTCGCGATGTTCGGCAGGTTGCAATGATCGATGCGCAGGGCAGAGTTGATGCCTGGACGGGAAAGAATGATATTCAGGCAGCCGGCCACAAAGTCGGAACAAATTATTCAGTGCAGGCAAACTTGATGTCGAATGACAGGGTCTGGCCGGCAATGGCGGGCGCATTTGAAAGTTCCAAAGGTGATCTCGCCGATCGGATGCTGGCGGCACTGGATGCAGGTCAGGCAGCAGGCGGAGACATTCGCGGGAAACAATCGGCGGCGCTGATTGTCGTGAAAGCGAAATCGACCGGAGAGCCTTGGAAGGATCGTCTCTTTGACCTTCGGGTCGACGATAGTCCCGAGCCTTTGAAAGAGCTGCGGCGTTTGGTCACGCTACAACGCGCTTACAATCACATGAACGCCGGCGACCTCGCTGTCGAGAAGAAAGACAATGAAGGAGCGTTGCGCGAGTACAGTGCCGCGGAAAAGCTTGTTCCCGACAACGCTGAGATGATCTACTGGCATGCAGTCGCTCTGGTGAATATGGGCAAAGTTGACGAGTCGCTGCCGCTGTTCCGGAAAGTGTTTGCAATGGACTCGAACTGGGTGACCTTGACGCCTCGCTTGCCCAAGTCAGGACTTCTACCGGACGATCCAAAAATAATGCAGCGCATCCTCAGTGCGGCAAAATAACACTGAGAGCGCGGGCGTCTCGCCCGCATGACTGACTCGATCTCCGCGGCGGGCGAGACGCCCGCGCTCCCAGTGTGACTGAGGACTCTGCTATTCTCACCTCTCTCGCGGATGTCTGAGTTCAATAACAATTTAAAGGAGCAGGTCCGTGCTTTCTGGCAAGCGCATCCGTGTGGCGCCAAGTTCGCTGCGGCTGAGCTCGGATCAAAAGAGTTCTTTGATTTGATTGAAGAGCATCGGTACGAAAAGGAATGGCATATTC
>JBKPAC010000001.1:0-51493 GCA_046726175.1 Acidobacteriota bacterium | reverse complement strand
GAGAGTGTTGCCTACATCGACCTTGATGTTGTCCAGGGTGTATTCGTCGAAGCCGGACGCATCAACAGTGATGCGATAAACACCAACAGGCAGGTTCGTAACAATGAAGTATCCTTCGCCGTTGGTTGTTGCCGTGCGACGAACCGCAAGCTGAGGACTCTCAACCACGATGTTCGCGTTCGGGATAACTGATTTGTTTTCATCGGCAACAAACCCCGAGATGTCGGCATTGACTTGCTGGCCGAAAACACCGCCACACATGAGCAGTGAAAGGAGCGTTATCGCGGATAACGAGCGGAACAGCGCTGCGAATGCCGTGAAGTTTGCATTAATTGCCGGGATTTTTTCGACTTCGCGTCGAATTAGATCTTGCTGTAGTGCCATTGCAGTCATCTCCTTGGCGGAAAGTCTGATTTTGCGGGTTCGGACCGTTCAATGCGGTCAATCGTAAGTGTTATCGCTAACATACTTAGAGACAACGATAGTGCGGGAAGACCAGGGGGGACGTGCCCGGGTCCAGGTTCAAAACTTGCTCTTACTAGCTGACTCGACGTTTTCTCGTTGTATCTGACAAGACTTCTTGATGGCCGTTCGTAGACTCGCGGACGACGAGTTCACATTCGAACGTTTTTTCCGCACGAGCTTCCTCGCGATCACCTTCTATTCGGCGAAGCAGGAATTCGGCGGCCACTCGACCTTGCTCTCGCGTCGGCTGTCTAACAGTCGTCAAGGTTGGGGAAGTGTGCGAAGCAAGCGGTATATCGTCATAACCAATCAAGGCAATGTCTTCAGGAATTCGCAGGCCAGCACGCTTGATTGCATTCAGCGCGCCCATCGCAGTGAAATCGTTACGCGCAAAAACTGCAGTAGGTCGTTTCTTGCGCTCGAGCAATTTCGTCATGCCTTCGTAACCCATCTCTTCGGTCGAATAGCCTGGCATCTGATCAGAGGCACTACCACCAACGATCAGTTTTTCGTCTACCGCCAAACCGTGCTCGGCGAGGGCTTCAAGATAGCCCTGGAAGCGCCGAAGTCTTGCGCCTTGTGTCAGCGAAACGCCTATAAAACCTATACGTTGATGACCCAGTTCAATCAGGTGCCTGGTCGCTTCGTAGCCACCTTTCAAATTGTCTGCGGTCACGAGATCGGTATGAGGGTGAAGAAACTCTCTGCCGATTAACGACACTGGGATTCCTGAGTTAAGTAGCTCGGTCAGTTTTTCATTGCCGCTCTTTGAAGCGCGCGTAGCTACGATGATGCCGTCCGCTCGATGATCGGCGAGCGAATCGAAAGCCTGGACATCTTCTTTTGCAGTATGTTCACTGACGCAGATGAAGAGGCTATAGCCGCGCTGTTCTAGGACCTCGCGAACGCCGCGACTTAGTTCCGCGGCGAAAGGGTTGGCGATATCTCCGATAACTAGTCCGATAGTATCGGTACGTTGTCGTTTCAGGCCGCGCGCGAGACCGTTTCGTCGATAGTTCATTTCACGGGCGACGCGCAGGACGCGTTCTCGCGTTTCGACGTGGACGTAGCCGGTGCTATTCATCACTCGCGAAACGGTCATCGGCGTCACGGCAGCTTCAGCCGCAATATCCGCGAGCGTTACAGCCTTTTTACCCTGTCTCTTGACGGCGCTCATGGTAGGTTAACGTTAACAGGTCGTCTTATAACATCAAGTCAATACGGAAGGCAACAGTTTTTTTATGGTGAGAGCAGATTCAGCCTTTGGCCGGTTGTCGCTGGGCCTACATCTTGCCGGCCTTGATGTCGGCGACGCGCTTTTCAAATCGGGCCGTATCCACCTTGTCGGTCTTGCCTTGCTGGATTGCCTGCTCAGCTACGACAAGCCCTTCGTCCTTCTTGCCTGAATTGAACAGGAAGTTTGCTTTCGCGGAAAGGTTTTGAAATGTGGGCTTGACCTTAATTGACTGCTCGAGCCAGCGGGTTCCGTCCTCGACGTTCTTCACACTCAACGCGTAGTTCGCAGCTTGCAATGGAGTCCGCCAGTCGTCGGGCTTGGCTGCAGCAACAGCCGCGCGGGCTTTCTCGAGCGTCAACGAGGTCACATCCTTGATCTCAACAGTGAACGGCACACGAACTTTTTCCCAGCGAATGTTTACCTGCGCGGAATTGTCGGTGACTGGATCAAATGTGTACATGAGCCATTCTTGATTCTCGGTAACCATCTGCGGCTTGGCTTTTACGCGTAGCGCGTCCTTCTTGGCGTCGTACGAAAAACTACCCCATTGACCGGCATCATTGTTGAAGATAATTGTCCACTCGTCGCGAGTCGGGATTGTGTGCAGGCTGTACGTGCCGGCTTTTAAGGGCTGTCCATTGATCAGGACGTCGTCAGAGACCGAGAACTGCGTCGCCTCATTGGCGCCAGTCCGCCACACGTGGCCATAAGGCACAATCGGTGCCCCCTTCAAACGAGTGTTCTGATCATCCAGCGTAGCTTCGCCAGTAACGGTTACGCCGGCGGGTGGATCGCCCCAAATCATCCGTCCCTTTACGCCGGGACGATGATAGGTGATTGTGATGTCAGTTACGCCGACCGTTTGCATTACGGTGGCCTTTTGACTTGGACGCGGAACACGTACGGCCGGAGGCGTCTGAGCCGAGGCGTATTGAATAGCGCAAGTCAGCAGCAGCATTAGAACGAACAAGCAGGTGCAGCTAGATTTCAGGCGACTCATGGTGATCTCCTCATTACTGATGTGGGTTTGATCTAATACGTTTAGTGTGGTGCCGTGCATTCTATCAGGCTCGCAGTTGAAGTAGGAATCGTGAACGACGCTTTTCAGATTTATGTAAGGAGATCGAACTAAGTGGTTCCTCTCATTTTCGAAAAGAGCGAAGTAGCACGTTTAAAGCCTGAGTTGCCTTGGGCTTGACACATGCCTTAATCTGACAACGGACCCACCGTTTTTCAGCAGCCGAAATTCCGCTCTCATAGGACAGAACAAATCCGGCAGCGGCGGGCTAATTCGAAGGAGCGTCAGATGCGTCTTTTGTTATTAGCTATTTCGCTTTTCTTAATCCCGATTCCAGGGACGGCAAATGCGCCAGTGAAGTGGCGAACGTTTAAAGGCGCCTACTTTGAGGTGAAGTATCCTCCCGGTTTCAAGGCCCGCAAGTCCCTTCCCAGCAATTCGTTTGAGGGCCAACACGACAGCGCATTCTTTACCGCAGCTGATGGTACGGTGGAGTTTTACGTCTTCTCGCCGCTTTGGAACGGAACGCCTGAAGATATCGAATTGGTGGCGACTACGGAGCTGCTTGTCTCTGAGACTACCGAACGGAAGGGTGCAGTGAAGACTCGGCGCGTTACAATCAAGGCGAAAGACAACTCGTATACTCGGTCCTTCGAAGACACTGAAAACACCGAGACCAATAATCGAAGAGTTTTTGGCATTAAGTACAAGGACCGAGACGCATACAATAAGTACCGATCGCAGTACCTGACATTTAAGAACTCGCTAAGGCAGTTTTCTGACTAGATAAGCGATTCAGCTATACAGTGAGACATGGAGGAATACCGTGCCCACACTACTTAATGATCCAACCATCATTGAAGCGGCTGGCAGCAAACCTAAACTGATCGAAGAGTTCGTTGGGCGCGTCAATTCAGGAACAAGCTCGGTAAGTGTAGCCCGGATGAAAAGTCCGGCTGGTTGGTTTGAGCCGGGCCAAACTCCGGAGTTCGATGAGTTCTCAATAGTTTTACGCGGATTCCTGAGGGTAACTTCGAAAGAAGGCTCGATTGATGTTGGTCCAGGCCAGGCGGTGATTGCCCATCGCGGGGAATGGGTTCAATACAGCACCCCGGGCAAGGATGGAGCCGAGTATATCGCCGTCTGCGTGCCCGCCTTCTCGATCGAAACGGTCCATCGCGACGACGCCTGATCTGACCTACGCCACACCATCGGCATTCTCAGCTTCCTCTTTCTTGCGTCTCCACATATTTGAAATCTGATTTGCCTCAGCCAACGTAAGATTGTCGTAGATATCCGCGTTGTTCTTGATCTCGCCGTCTTCGAGCTCCAGTACTTCCCAGTCCGGAGCTTCAGGATCTGTTCCGTCACGGCCCGGTTTGACTCGTACTTGATAGGAAATCTCCGGTTCCTTTTGATCAATATCCATGTTCGTTTCCTTACTTGTTCTTTATTTACTTTGCCTGCGCAAGAAAATCTCTGGTCCGAGGGTCTTGCGGTGAGTTGAGAACGGATTCCGTCTCGCCATGCTCCACGATCTGGCCAGACTCCATGTACAGCAAATGATCCGCAAGACCCGCAAGAAATCCGATTGAATGCGAAACAATAATCATTGTCTGCCCACGAGTTACAAAGCCGCGCAGCAACGTTCGCATTTCAGCAGCCCGTCGCGGATCGAGAGCGCTCGTCGGCTCGTCGAACAACAACAGCTCAGGGTGCATCGCCAACGCACGCGCAATCGCAACCCGCTGTTGCTCTCCGCCAGAGAGCGACTCGGGATATCTGTTTGCTGCCTGCTTCAATCCAACTGACTCCAGAAGTTGATAGGCTTCATCTTGAGCGCTTTGACGAGCGACGCGCAATACATGAACCGGCGCCTCGATAATGTTGCCAATGACGGTGAGATGCGGAAACAGGTGCAAGTGCTGAAACACAGTACCGACTTTTCTTCTTAACTCCTTTACACGGTGACGGTAATCCGCTTCGGAGATCGAGGGCTCTAACCGAAGTTCATTGCACTGGATGTACCCTCCGTGGATTCTTTCGAGACCATTCAGGCAGCGTAGCAAGGTGGTCTTACCGCTGCCGGATGCTCCGATAATGCCCAGCACCGTTTGCGGCGGAACTGAGAAACTAATGCCCTTCAGGATCTCAGTTCCGCTGGCTCGTTTTCTTAGATCCTCGACGCGAATCATGCTGTACCCTCCGCGGTTCTTGCTACGCTCCGATCTTGCAAGCGGCGTTCAAGCCGACGCGCGAGGTGGGCCATTGGCAGGCTCATGCCCAGATAAAACAGCGAGACCACTACTCCAAGCAGAAGGAACTGTCCCGACGCATTAGCGAGCTCGCGATAAGCAGTGGCTAACTCCCAAACCGAAATCGCAAACGCCACAGAAGTATCTTTGAAGAGCGAGACGAAGTCGTTTGTCATTGGCGGAAGCGCAATGCGAAATGCTTGCGGCATTATTATCCGGCGGAACGCGAGCGTGGGACTCATGCCGAGTGAGTAAGACGCCTCCCACTGGCCTTTTGGAATTGCTTCGAGAGCGGCGCGGTAAACTTGCGACTCGTATGCGGCGTAGTTCAGCCCCAGGCCAACCAAAGCTGTCAACCAACCGGGCATAGCCAATCCGATTGCCGGCAGTCCGAAATAGAGAAACAGAAGCTGGACCAGAACCGGGGTGCCGCGAAAGAACTCGATGTAGATCGTGCACACTGCTTTGATGACGCGCGGACCTTTTGATTGTCCGATTGCGAGCGGAATTGCAATCGTCACCGCAATGATCATGGCGCCGAACGCGAGAAAGATCGTCACCAGTGCCGCTCGAGCCAGACGAAGCAGCGCCTCTTTCCAGTTGAACGATGACGACGTCATTTCGTAAGGAACTGCAGCTCGCTGGCCCGCGCGAATCTGGTTCTGCAATTCAACTTGAGCGTCGTTCCAAAGGTCCCACTTTTTCAGAATCTGCTCGAGCGTTCCGTCAGCAATGATCTTCTCGATGCCGGCGTCGATCTGAGATTTCAAAGCGGTATCACCAATGCGCACGCCGATGACATACGGGCCACGATAGAACGGATCGCCGGCCGGCTTCAGCTTCGGGTTCTTCCGAGCGTAGAACGCCTCGGCCGGAACATCCATGACTACGGCATCGATTCGCTTTAATTCGAGATCTCTGTATGCAGTGACCGGATCCGCATAACCCCGCATGGGGATCTTCTCTTGTTGGAGAATCCGCGAGGCTGCTGTGTTGGCAAGCGTTCCCACGACGCGATTATGACAGTCAGCAAGAGAACGGATTCGATTGTCATCGCGTCTGACCGTAAGCTGAAGCTGAAATATGTAGTAGGGATTGCTGAATGAGATTAGGCGCGCACGATCGCTGGTTGGCTCGAGCCCGTTGACAATGATGTCGAATGAGCCTCTCTGCAGTGCGGAAACTAGCGTTTCCCAGTCGCTCGGAACGAACTCCGCTTTACGACCCATCGCCGCGGCGAGTGCGTCGACCATTTCCTTCTCATAACCGATGTAGCGGTCGGGATTGGCTGGATCGGTGAAGACGTAAGGTGCGCCTCCGCTGGGATCAGCGCCCCAGCGCAAAGGCTGCTGAGCGTTTGCGGGAGCAATGGCGAACAGAATGACGATGAGAACTCGCGAGAAGCTTTTCAACTCGAGGTCCCACCCTGGGCTTGTTCGGTCAAGTCGCAGCCTCCATATGATCAGCGCGCAATCTTACGAGAAACTCGACGAAAAAGACTAGCCGCAAAAGAATAGGCCGCGGATGAACGCAGATAAAACGCGGATCAGAAGAAGAGAAAATTGCTTACACTTCTTTTTTGTTCTTCTGATCCGCGTTCTATCCGCGTTCATCCGCGGCTTATTTCTTTCTCGCCGGATCGACATCATTGTTTCTTCCGTGTAGCATTGCCGCTGAAATCACACCCTGAATTGCTTTCTAACTACAATGTGCACAGATAGAAGAGACTTCCTTCGTCTATCAGCCGGCATTGCCGGCGCTGCGTTACTCAGCACCGAGTTTCTTTCCGAGACTTCAGCTCAACAACGAGAAATCGCTCCAGCCATTCGTAAGCTCACGCGAATGACTGACGGTGTCGTCCCAATCTCTGCCGACGAGCGAAAGGCCCGTATTGCCAAGGCACAGTCGGTGATGGCCCAGAACCGGATTGGAGCGATCTACCTCGAGCCCGGCTCCAGCATGTTCTACTTCACCGGCATGCGTTGGAGCACGAGCGAGCGGATGTTCGCGTTGGTGATTCCGGCTCGCGGAGAGCTGGCGTGGATCTGCCCGAAGTTCGAGGAAGAGCGTGCTCGCGAGCTGATTCGGTTTGGAACGGATATCCGCACGTGGGAGGAGGACGAGAGCCCGTATAAGCGGGTGGTTGAGATCTTTCGCGACCGCGGGCTCCGAACCGGAAAGATCGGAATCGAGGAACGCGTGCGGTTCTTTTTGTTCGACGGCATCCGAAAAGAATCTCCAGGCCTTGAGTATGTAAGCGCTGATCCGATCACGGCTGGTTGTCGCATGTTCAAATCACCAGCTGAGATTTCTCTCATGCAAAAGGCGAACGATCTCACCATCATCGCTTACAAGGCGACGTGGGAATCAATGCGGGAAGGCATGACTCAGGGAGAGTTTTCGGGGAACTGCGCCGACGCGTTCCGCGCTTTGGGAACATCCGGAGGTGTGTTCTGCAGTTTTGGCAAATACACAGCATTCCCACACGGCAGCAGCACTCCACAACGATTAAAGGAAGGTGATGTAGTTTTGATGGATGGCGGCTGCAGTATCGAGGGTTACCAATCTGACATAACTCGGACGTTCGTGTTTGGGAAACCGACTCAACGACAGCGTGATATCTGGGATCTCGAGCGAAGGTCCCAGGACGCCGGCTTTGCTGCAGCCAGAGTAGGCGCACCATGTGAAGCAGTCGATGCCGCCGCGCGCAAGGTGATCACTGATGCGGGGTTTGGTCCTGACTACAAGGTGCCGGGTCTGCCTCATCGTACTGGCCACGGGATCGGTCTCGACGGTCATGAATGGACCAATTTCGTGCGTGGCAATAAGACGCCGATTCAACCCGGAATGTGCTTTAGCGATGAGCCAACAGTTGTGATCTACGGCGAGTTTGGTATTCGCTTAGAGGACTGCCTGTACATCACTGAGAATGGTCCAAAATTCTTCACCGCTCAAAGCAAGTCGATCGATGAGCCATTCCCGACGACGTAAGAGCAGCCAGTAGTCAGCGGTCAGTAGTCAATTGGGCTATATTCGTGTTTATTCGTGTCCTTTCTTTCGTGTTAATTCGTGGATCCGTTAGACCAACTGATCACTGACTACTGACGATGGCTAACATTGTTCGGGAACCCTGTGACGAAGGAGTTATCCTTTCCCGAGAAGCTGACGCTCCTTGTCCTTCCCGCAATGGTCCCTGGATCCTCGCTGCAACTATTCTCGCTTCAAGTATCAGCTTCATCGACGGAACGGTAGTAAACGTCGCGCTACCGTTTCTCCAGCACGAACTGAATGCAACAGTGATCGGAGTGCAGTGGGTTGTTGAAGCTTACTCACTCTTTCTCTCAGCGCTGTTGCTCGTTGGTGGTGTGCTTGGCGATCGGTACGGACGGAGGCGCGTCTTTCTGGTCGGCGTTACACTCTTTGCGATCGCCTCCGCAGCTTGCGGCTTCGCAATCGATATCACTCAGCTAATAGTTGCTCGAGCGGCTCAGGGAATTGGAGGCGCATTGTTGGTTCCCGGAAGTCTCTCAATCATCAGTGCTTCTTTTCCTGAAGATCAGCGAGGCCGAGCGATCGGGACGTGGTCGGGTTTTTCTGCCATCACAACTGCCGTTGGCCCAGTCATGGGTGGCTGGTTGGTCGAACATGTCTCCTGGCGCGCAGTCTTCTTCCTCAATCTTCCGCTCGCCGCCGCGGTGGTAATCATCTCCTTGTGGCGTGTGCCAGAGAGCCGGTCACGGAACGTAGCCGGAAGTCTTGATTGGGCGGGCGCATTGTTTGCGACGGTCGGTCTGGCGGGAGTTGTGTATGGGCTGATTGAGTCGTCTCGTTCTGGATCACTGTCAACGCCCGTTGTTGCCGCGATCGCGATTGGAGTTTTGTCACTCGTGGCGTTTGTGTTCGTCGAGGCGCGTGTACAGAACCCCATGCTGCCGCTGAAGCTATTTCAGTCTCGTGATTTCACCGGAGCCAATCTATTGACGCTCCTTCTTTATGCAGCGCTGGGTGGCATGATGTTCTTCCTCACGCTAAATCTGATACAGGTGCAAGGCTTCTCAGCAACGGCAGCCGGTGCTGCATTCCTGCCTTTTGTGCTTGTCATGTTCTCTCTGTCACGGTGGTCAGGAGGTCTCGTTGATCGATTTGGACCACGGCGACCTCTGATTGTTGGGCCCTTGATTGCGGCAGTGGGTTTTGCGTTGTTTGTCTTGCCTGGGGTCGGAGCGAGTTACTGGAGCGGGTTCTTTCCCGGCGTGCTTGTTGTTGGACTGGGAATGGCAATCAGCGTCGCGCCACTGACGACGACCGTAATGAGTTCGGTTAAGCAGGAACTCGCAGGCGTTGCTTCAGGCGCAAACAATGCAGTGTCGCGAGCTGCCGGTCTGCTTGCAATTGCTGTGTTCGGCGTCATCATGCTGCAGGTTTTCAGCCTCTCGCTTGAGTCGCGTCTGTCGGTGTCTGCGATTCCCGAAACAACTCGGCGTCTTGTACTCGACCAACGAATAAAACTGGCGGGAGTGGAGTTGCCTGCTGATTTGTCACAGGAACAACAGACGATCGTAAAGCACGCATTGGCAGAGTCATTCGTATCGGGGTTCCGCGTGCTCATGTTAATAGGTGCTGGATTAGCGATATCGAGCGCCGCATGTAGCTGGGTATTTATCAGGAAAGGAAGCAACCAATCAGCGAGAAATGAATAGGTCAGCCGACACATGAAAATAGTTTGCGAGAGCCCTGGCGTGTGTTTTGCTGATACTGCGTTTACCGTTCAATACTTCCGAAGCGATTCCTTTGGATCCAAAGACCTCCCATAAGTCACTCTGACGTACACCGCGGGATTCCATCAAGTGTTGTAGAACCTCGAGAGGCGTGGCCTTTTTCAACTTGTAGGATCGCTCCTCAAAGTCCTGGACGAGCCTGACCAGAAGTTTCAAGAGTTTTTCCTCTTCCGGTATGAGCTTCTCGCCTCGATTCATAAGCTTTTCGACTATCGCGAGAATCCGTTCGTTTTCCTGCTCCGTCTCAATTACCACTGGCATTGCACGGGACAAGAGTCGCTTGTATCGCGCTGGATCTACCTTGACTGATGTGCGTCCTCTTTCCATTTTCCTAAATCGTATTCGTCATGAGTCATTATCGCGATTATGAAAACCGTTTGAGACCGATAAACAACCCTCGCGATCAACCGGTACTTATTGCCTTTGATATTGAAGACGGTGTATCGGCCTACCAAGTCAGCTGATGGATAAACCTCTCGTAGCTCAACAAAGCTTTGCCAGTTGCAACTTCTCGTTGTTGTATACCAAGCTCTAAGCGGCGTCTCCGCATCGCGATGTAACAGTGAGAATTCCCGAATCCTCCTAAGACTGATTACATTCACAAGTCTTCTCCATTGCCCAGTTGTGGGCTAAATTCCTCCAGCTACGGCACGAGATTGGGCTAGGAATAGACTTTGTGTGGGGAATAGGTTCTCATACTGAGAACATCGTGTCAACGTCAATTTTCGGTTATGGCCTTAGGAAACTAAACTATCAATTGTAAGCAGCAAGGTTAGGGGGAATTTTTATGGACGGGTGAGTCCCTCAGTGCGGCCCGGTAGCGTATGTTTCAGGTAATGCTCAACTCACGGTCATCTAGTCGGTACCACCACGCGCTAGCGGGTGGGTCCTCTGATAGTCAGGCGCACGGCATCGAGAGGACCCACCCGCTACGGCGTGGTGGTACTGACTAGATGACCCGTGAGTTGTATGATGACCACGGTTCATCACTCTGATCTACAAACGCAAAGGATGGAAATGAAAACGTCGGGTCGTTATCTATCTGTGCTGATTGTCTGTGTGGCGTGGTCCGTCGCACTGGCCCAAAACGGAAGTATCTCGCGTGGAGTCACACCGGAGGATTACTTTGCTTTTGAATTTCTCAGCGATCCGCAGATCTCTCCCGACGGAAACCTCGTGGCTTACGTGGTTACGAAGATTGATCGCCAGCAGAATCGTCGAAACTCATCGATCTGGATGGTCTCAACCGATGATGCACGTCGCGTATGGCAATTCACAACGAGTCCTCAATCTTCCAGCTCGCCACGATGGAGCCCGGATGGAAAGTGGCTCGCGTTCCTCTCATCTCGCCCTGAAGCGTCAGCAAGGCCCACTCCGGCCGTGACGACCGGAGCGACCGCGACGCAGCAACGAAACCAGATCTATCTGCTTTCAATGAACGGCGGCGAAGCAAAGCGCCTCACCAACTTCAAGAACGGTGTGAGTACGTTCCGTTGGTCGCCGGATGGTACACGATTAGTTGTTGTCAGCCGCGTTGGACCAAGCGATAACCCCACCGACAATCGCGACCGCAGCGATGTACGCCACTATAAAAAGAGCTCTTATAAGTTCAACGATACCGGTTGGTTCGATGATCGGCGCACACACCTCTGGGTTGTGGACGTCAAAACGGGAAACGCCAAACAGATCACTGAAGGTGTTGACTGGAACGATAGCGATCCCCAATGGTCGCCTGATGGCAAGAGAATCGCCTTTGTCTCGAATCGCACTGGAAAGGAATTCGATCACAACCGGAATACGGACGTCTGGGTGATTTCTGCCGAGGGCGGCGCTCTCACGAAGATCTCCGATCATGATGAGGCAGACAACAGTCCGAGATGGTCGCCTGACGGAAACACGATCGCTTTCACGGGTGAAGTTCATGATCGCGACCATCCGAAGATCTGGTTGGCGCCATCCTCAGGAGGGTCACCATCCGTTCTGGCCGCAACAGGTCTCGATTTGATTCCATCGGACTTGGATTGGGCAGCTGACGGACGCTTGCTCTATTTTCAAGCAGGTGTCAAAGGCGAGACTCACCTGTTTCGAGTGGACCTTGCAAAGAAATCGATCGAGCAAGCCACATCCGGCTCTCGTGCAGTTCGCGGCGTCGACTTCAGTTGGTCGACCAAAACAATGGTTTACATGGCCAACGACTTCAAGCACCTCGACGATTTGTACATTTCCAGCGTTAGCGGACAGAACGAACGACGGCTAACGAACCTCAACGAGTCGCTATGGAAACAGTTACAGCTTGCTGAGGTGGAACGATTCTCCTACAAGAGCGCTGACGATTGGAAGGTCGATGGGTTTCTGGTTAAACCGATCAATTGGCAACCAGGAAAGAAGTATCCGCTGATACTCAGTATCCATGGTGGTCCGGCGGGAATGTACGGAGTCGACTGGTTTCACGAGTTCCAGGTCTACGCCGCGAAGGGTTACGCCGTCATCTATACGAACCCTCGCGGGTCAACGGGGTATGGTCAAAAGTTCGAAAGAGGTATCGTGGGTGAATGGGGTGGCAAAGATTACGTCGACGTGATGAATGGCGTCGATGCGGCATTGCGAAAGTATAGCTGGCTCGACGCGGACAAAATGGGAGTTACGGGTGGCAGCTACGGCGGGTTCCTGACGAACTGGAACGTAGGACACACGGACCGATTCAAGGCAGCGGTTACTCTGCGCAGCGTGGTTAACTTCATCTCAGACGAAGGCACGCGCGACGGTGCTTACGGTCATACGCCCGACTTTGGCGGTGACCTGTTTGAGAAGTTTGATTTTTACTGGGACCGATCGCCACTCAAGTACGCGAAAAACGTGAAGACACCAACACTGATCCTGCATTCCGATAATGACTTTCGCGTACCACTCGAGCAGGGCGAACAGTGGTTCAGAGCACTGAAGCACTTTGGCGTCACGACTGAGATCGTTATGTTTCCACGTGAGAATCACAATCTCACGCGCACTGGTGAACCAAAGCATCTAGTTGAAAGTCTGAACTGGCAGCTCTACTGGTTTGACAGATTTGTGGTCGGAAACAACAATGCAGTGCCGCCCGACGAAAAATGATTTGCATGAGCGCTGTGAGTTAAGAACACAGAGGTAAGGAGGAATATTCAATGCCGGCACAAGATGTGACGTTCTACCGTTGGTCCGATATGCCAAAAGAAAGAGTGTCTGATGAGTTGGACCGCCGATTGATCACCGGCGATAAAGTAATGCTAAGTCATGTCTATCTGAAAAAGGGTGCTATTGTCCCGCAGCATAACCATCATAACGAACAGATAACGTACATCCTTGAAGGTGGTCTTCGATTCTGGATTGGCGAGGATGAATCGCAGGTAATTGACGTGCTTGCGGGTGAAGTGCTGCATATTCCTTCGCTGGTGAAGCACAAGGCGGAAGCACTGGAGGACACTCTCGATGTCGATATCTTCAGTCCTCCGCGTCAGGACTGGCTGGATAAAACTGATGACTATCTGCGGAAGTGATGATTTAGCGAAGGGACCAACCAGAGAAAATGGATTTAGGGATAAACGGCAGGGTTGCTTTGGTTGCGGCTTCCAGCACGGGGCTCGGGCGGGCGGTCGCAGAAGAACTAGCTGCCGAGGGTTGCGATCTCGTGTTATGTGCACGGGGTGTTGAGGCATTAAATGCGACGCGCGATGCAATCGTAAGAACAAGCGGCATCCGCGCAGTTGCCGTTCAAGCCGACTTAACCAACGCGAGCGATGTAGCCTCGGTGGTGAACGTAGGTCTTAAGGAATTTGGCCACATCGATATCCTGGTGACCAACAATGGTGGTCCACCCACAGGAACGTTTGAGAATCTTACTCAGGAGCAGTGGGAAACAGCTGCGCGGCTAACTCTATATAGCGCAATTGAGCTCGCCCGGCTGATTTTGCCTGGAATGAAAGAACGCGGATGGGGTCGGATCCTCAACATAACTTCAATTGCCGTAAAACAACCGGTCGAGAATCTGATGCTTTCCAATAGTTTGCGCGCCGCTGTTACGGGGTTTGCTCGTACGTTGGCAAATGAGGTGGCGACAAACGGAATCACCGTCAACAACATCATGCCAGGGTACACGCGCACCGAGCGGCTGGACGATCTTGCGCAAATGCTGGCAGACAGGGAAGGGATCAGTAAGGACGAATTTGCAGGGCGATGGTCGCAGGAAATTCCGATGCGACGACTTGGCAAGCCTCGTGAATTCGCTGCGTTGGCTGCGTTTCTGGTGTCAGAACGTGCGAGCTACATCACGGCGCAATCAATCGCAGTCGATGGAGGCTGGATTCGGTCTTTGCTTTGATCGCGGCTATTTCATTTCATCTAGTCTTTCCTTTGCCTCGAGAATAATTCCGCGTAGTCTGTTTAGCTCATCCAACGTGACGAAGATCGTTGCCCGATCAATTCCTCCGGTGCCATTCATCGCGCTACCTTCCAACCGAACGGCAATACCACTGCGAGTTTGTTTGAATACCACTATGCCAAAGTCATCTTTTGTGCGATAGGTCGCTGAGAAATTAGGCATCTTTGTAATACGGTCATCTGCACGCGCGACCGCATCCAGCCCACGAATGAGGCGGTCGATCTCTTCGTAGTCGATGAAGGACTGAATCTCGACTGCCTCTGGTCCGTTTTCAGAAAGCTCGATCATGATGCCGGTTACGCGGGTCGCATCTGAAGTGTCTTTGAGCTCGACGGCGGAAATATCAGCGGAGCCATTTCTGCCGTTGACAGTTCCTATGCCCATGAACCCTTTGATGATGATTGTTTCAAGCCGGTCCTGGTACTCCTCAAGCCGAGTTCTCGGCTCATCGAGATAATATTTTCGCGTGCGCCGGGGAATGGTTCGGGATCTTGCAGGCTGCTGGGCCAGCGCGATGTCAGCAAACAGGAAAAGCACTAATGCAAGCAGCACAAGTCTTCTCACGGGCTACTCCTTTGTTAAGTGGGAAGTGGCGGAACTCGATCAAGATTAAACACGAGGGGAGAGGACTCGATCAATTCCGGTAGGTAGAACCTTGGAAGTGAAACAAAGTTCCGAAAAGTTAAGAGATTATCGATTTTCGCTTTCCGATTAGTCGATAGACCAATCGAAAATCGGCAATCGGCAATCGAAAATCTCTTAGGGTCGCATTCGTCGATCTTCTCTTGGCTGAATCCTGGTTATGCCCGGGGGTGTAGCGCTGGAAAGAGCGGCTGCGACATTGTTAGCCAAAGCCGGATCTAACGAGCGCAAGATCTTCTCCTGACGCTGGGCCGAGGAACGGTCTCCATTCGCAAGATACGCTAGCGCCAATCCGTACTGAATATCGGCCGAATTAGCCTCCAGTGCCGCGGCTTGTTTCAGTTCCTTAATCGCATCACTGAAGCTCTCGCGGTTGTAGTGAGCCAGCCCCAACCCAAAATGTATATCCGCCATGGTAGGAAACCCTGTCGTTTGAGGATTTTCCACGAGCTCTGCACGCTTTGTGTAAAGCGACTGCTTGTATGCTTCAAGGGCTTCCTTCTTTTTGCCCGTTACCGTGTAAGACTCGGCCATTCTGTAATTAGCTTCCGTATCCATTGCGTCAGGTCTTAGGCGAACTGCCAACTTGAATGCTGCGAGAGCTTCCTTGTGTTGACCTATTGTTGCGTACGCAATGCCTAGCTTTGCATAGGCGCGACCATCTTCCGGATTTAAATAGACCGCTTGTTTGAGCGCTGTAACTGCTTCCGTGTTACGACCCACTTTTAAATGGGCAACTCCCTCTTCGTAAAAAGCAGTCGCAGCATTAGATGCAGAGCTGCGCGGCGATTCTGTTGCCGGCTCGGCCGATCGCTTGGCATTACTCGAGGAAACGTCAACCGCACTCGATGGCCCAGCGTTTCCAGCGGCAACGTTAGTCTGTGACGGCTGAGGGACTGAACGTTCGGCCGCAGCGTTCTTTTCGGTTTTCGTGTTGGGCGGCGGAGCGCTCGTAGATTTCTCTTCCTCAGCCACCAACGGTGTCACCCGCTTGGACGGTTGTTCTGGTCTGTTCTCAAGTTTCTTTGGTGATGGTTCCTTTGCGGCAGCAGTTGATGAGGTGTTGCTTCTTACTGGTGTTGACTTACCGAGTTTATCGACTGCCTGATTGTAGTAATAGGTGATCGTTCTGTACGTGACTTCCACTGGCTCGAATCCCAGAGTCCCGTTCTCATAAACTGCAAGCGAAGTTGTCATCTTCTTCCAATTTCCCAGGTCATCGAATTCGTATTTGTAAGTTTCCTTGGAAAGTATCGAGCCGTTATCTCCACGCAATACCATCTCGATGAGGTTTCCATTGTCGTCGTACCGGTACTGCTCCTTACCGACAGGTGTCGAGGCGTCCACCGGATGCGCTATCTCATCGACTCTCTTGCCCTCGAAGTCGTAAGTCGTGACCGCGCGAAGTATTTTCGAGCCCTCGACTGGTTTGCCCTCTTTAACGGTGACGCGCGCAGTTTCGATTCGCACTCGTCGCACTGGACCATTGAGCCCATCCTGTTCCCGGTCGCTGGCTGTTGAGGTGGGAGAGGCTGTCTTTCCCGACTTAGATCGCTGCGCAGCCGTCTCGTGGTGGATCGAAAAGATTGTCAGACATAACAGAGCGAAGAAGGCAAGCTTAATCATACCTGGGTCAACTCCTGATTCTTCCCGGTGTCACAGGAAGTGGGATCGCTTATGGAGCCAAACGTTCATGCAGGTGCAGCTTATGTTCGGGAATGTCGCTGGCGTGGGCCGGCGGCGGAAAAGTAACTAATCTGGAAGTGGTTGAGCGTTACTTTGAAGTCGGGATGGTAACGCAACGATCTCAAAGTACCCTGTCTGGACGTTTGCTACTGCGGAAGTGGTACTTACCTGGGCAGCGACACGGGACGTTCTATTAATCTGATCTTGACTTTATCCCGGCAACGGGTGGCTGTCAACAAAAAGAATCGCGGGCGTGAACTCTTAATCGTGCGCGACTAACTCGGTTGGGCGGAGTTGTGCCTTGGAGTTGTGCCTTCGCCGACCTTCTGCCTTGACCTCAGCTCTCGCGCCTGAGTTCCCTTAGAAGCCACACCTTCGCCAATCGCCAATCACGTAGCACCGTTTGTTCTGAGACCTTCAGTACCTCGGCAATTTCATTGACCGAGAGCCCACCGAAGAAGCGCATCTCTACAACCTGAGCTTTTCGGGAATCCACCTCGGCCAGCGTTATGAGCGCGTTGTCCAACGCGACCAGATCGTCATCTCGCATATCCGCGAGAGCGGCTGCCTCGTCGAGTGAAACTTTTTGCGCGCCGCCACCCCGTTTCAGGTAGTGCTTCTCGCGCGCAAAGTCGACCAGGATGCGGCGCATTAACTGTGCCGAGACAGCGAAGAAATGCGCGCGGTTTTGCCAGCGCACGTTTTTCCAGTCGATTAGCCGGATGTAAGCCTCGTTGACGAGAGCGGAAGTTTGCAGCGTGTGACCAGGACGCTCGCCTCGCATGTATTGGTGTGCGACGCGATGCAACTCGGCGTGGACTAGAGGCGCCAGTTCTTCGAGAGCTGACTGGTCGCCGTCACCCCAGGCGACCAGGAGGCGCGTAATCTCTTTTGGGGATTTCGGCATAGAACCCGGTTCGGACAAGGCCTGAAAAAATTAACACAGTGTACGGTGGCCCCGAAATATTTCACGCGAGGGAAAAGCTGTGACCACCTTAAAGGTTTGATTCTCGGATCTCGCCTTAAGGAATAGAAGTCAATCAGCTTGATTGATCGAGCTAAGTCCTCCGAGAAAGGAATGATCACGTGAAAACACAACCTCAAATCTGGCGTAACATTGCGATACTCACGATTCTCCTTGTAGTCCCGGTGAGCGTTAGTGCCGACGCCGTCCTCGACTGGAATGCGATTGCGGTACAGGCCCAGCAAACCGCGCCACGTCCTGGCCAAACTGGAATCATCGACGTCACGATGGTCCAACTGGCAATATACGACGCTGTTCAGGCTATCGAAAAAAGATATGAACCTTACTACGTAGAGATTCCAGGAGCATCAGGTTCGCCGGAAGCGGCTGCAGCGAAAGCCGCGCACGACGTACTCATCAACCGGTTTCCATCACAAGCTGGGTCTCTCGACGCTCTCTACCATCAGTACCTGTTTGATCATGGTCTTTCGGATACAGATCCTGGGGTTGCAGTGGGCGCCAAGGCTGCGGCTGGAATAATCGCACTGCGGGCCTGTGACGGAAGTTTTCCTAACCCTTCACCGCCGCCGTTCGTTGGTGGCACGGCTATCGGCGTGTGGCGTCCGACGCCTCCGGCAAATCTTGCGATGCTCGCGCCGTGGCTGGGGAACGTCACGCCGTTCGCACTTACCAGACCTTCACAGTTTCGAGCCGATCCGCCGCCTGCCTTGATCAGTCGCGAATACGCCAGAGACTACAATGAAGTTAAGGCAATGGGTGCCTTGAACGGCAGTTCACGCACTGCTGCGCAAACGGAGATCGCTCACTTCTGGAACCTTAATTACGGAGTCGTCTGGAACCGTGCCCTTCGAGATATTGCTCTCGCGCATGTTGATAACATTGCGGACAGCTCGCGGCTGTTTGCGCTTGCTGAAATGGCGATCGCGGATGCGTTGATAACGTCGTGGAATACAAAGAATGCTTACGTTTCGTGGAGGCCAATCACGGCCATTCAAGAAGGAGACAACGACGGTAATCCCTGGACGATTGGTGATTCGAGCTGGCAGCCACTGATCACTACGCCGAACTATCCGGACCACAGCTCAGGTGCGAACTGTTTCACAGGCGCCGTGACGCGCACGCTCACGCTCTTTTTTCGCAGAGATCATCTGACATTCTCAGTGACTACGACGAATCTGGGTCCTACCAACCAGGACACGCGCACTTACCACCGTTTTTCGGATGCAGCGGCTGATGTAGTGGACGCGCGAGTCTTCGAAGGTATCCATTTCCGTTTCGCAGACGAGGTAGGAAGGAGGCAGGGCAGGCAAGTGGCGACTTATGTCTTTAGGAACTATCTCCGCCCTTTAAACAGAAACGACGAAAACCGAAACGACGCAGATGATCTCGATGACCATCATGATCGTTGATTTTGTAGTCTCTGTGTTCTCCGTGTCTCGTGGTTCAGTTCGTTTAGCTCACCACAGAGGCACAGAGACACAGAAGTTGCACAGAGTTACGAACAGGAACTTCCGAGTAAGTTCCCAACGTATAGCGATTACTGATAAGGTTGGATCCGTCGATCCGTTATGACCGTACCGTTCGTAATCGCCGTAGCAGTTCTTGTTGGGCTGCTACTCTTTTTCTATAACGAAGTACGACGCTCACCAGGGCCGCGCCAATGGGGACGCACTCCCCACTGGGCTAAGCGAATTCGAGTCGCGCTCGCGGCCATTGTCCTGGGCTTGGGTTGCGCGGTTTTCTATGCGTTCTTTATCGAGCCCAACATGCTGGTTGATCGTGAGGAGACGATTCAGATCGAGAATTGGCCGAAGCAACTCGATGGCCTTCGAATCGCAGTGCTCTCGGACATTCATGCTGGTGGCTGGTTCGTCCGTGATAACAAGTTGCGACTGATAGTCAAGCGGACGAACCAGCTTCAGCCGGACATGATTGTGATACTCGGTGACTACATGTCCGGCCAGGGCTGGATGAGCGACCGCGTCGTGCCGGAAGTATTCGCTCCAGTCTTGAAAGATTTTCGAGCGCCGCTGGGTGTCTACTCAGTTCTGGGTAATCACGATTGGTGGTGGGACGGCAAGAGAGTACGCCACGGTTTGGAGCAGAATGGAATCAAGGTCCTCGACGATGAGGTTTTTAAAGTCGAAAGACAGGGAAGTTCATTCTGGCTTGCGGGACTCGCCGATCTCTGGACACGACCGCAACACATACAAGAGACGATCGCAAAGGTTCCCGACGGCCAACCAATCATCGCACTGACGCACAATCCCGATATCTTTCCCAGAATACCGCAACGGGTTCAATTGCTTTTAGCCGGACACACTCACGGCGGCCAAGTCAGGTTTCCGCTTATCGGAACCGTGATTGAACCGTCCGATTTCGGTCAACGCTATGTTCGCGGCCACGTTCTCGAGAACGGCCATCACCTGTTCGTCACAACCGGCATCGGGACCAGCATCATGCCTGTCCGCTTCGGCGTCCCGCCTGAGATCGTTTTGCTAACAATCAAATCGCGTTAGAACCGCCTCCCTATTTAAGCACTGTTTCTACTGGACCTCTGAGTACACGAGCTCGGTCAGCCTTGACCCTGTATACAGCTCGTAAGTTTTTCTGCGCTGCCGTCAACGTCCCAGCAGCACACTCACGTTGTTACTTTCAGAATTGCTTGTAACCACATCGCTTCTGCCGTCCGCGTTAAGATCACCCACGGCGAGTCGCCATGCGCCTCGTCCAACGGGCGCCGACGCACTCGACTGGAGTCCACCGCTTCCATCGCTGAGCATGACACGTATGCTATCGCCACTGGTGGCGATGACGTCGTTCCTGGCGTCGCGATTCACATCGGCGATGACGACCTGGAAAAGGGATTTTCCAAGATCGAATGGGGAACCACGCCCTTCGACAAAGCCGCCCCGGCCGTCGCCAATCATCACAGTCACTGCATTCTGCTCGTGATGGGTAGCCACTATATCCGCTTTCCCATCCCCGTTAAGATCGCCGATGGCAGCAAACCATGGCTCCCCTGTACGTAGTGGAAGCTGGCGCGAAGCAAAACCACCTTTGCCATCCGACAAGAGCAGAGTCAGCGCGCGACTTAAGGGAAGTTGTTCTCTTCGTGACGGCCCTGTTGCCGAGGCCGTCGCCGCGATATCCATCCAACCGTCGTTGTTGACGTCGCCCACAGAAAAAGGGTACGGGCTGGGACCAACGGGAAAGGGTGACTCCGCAGCGCGCGTGAAATTGCCACGTCCGTCGCCCAGAGCAATCGAAATATCATTGTCTGAGTTGTTGGCGGTGATGAGATCGAGTTTGCCGTCGCGATTCATATCAGCGACTGCCAAGCCATGCGTATGTGGATGTTGGCCCAGCTTCATCACAATTGGAGAAGTTGGAGCAACAGCCAAGGCGCCGCGACCGTCGCCGAGTAACAGCATCACTCCATAACTGTCATGAGAAGAAACAGCGAGGTCCAGATTGCCATCACGATTCAAGTCTCCAACTGCCATCTCGCCCGGACTGTCGGTAACTGTCGTCGCGCTAAGAGGCGCGCCAAATTGGCCATTGCCTTTGCCTGGCAAGACAAGAAGGCTGCGCGTGCTGCCGGAGGCGACGATGAGATCCAGTTTTCGATCATTGTTCATATCGCCGATCAGCACGTTCCCGGGCTCGTTTGGTACAGATATTGGCGAACCCGGAGCGCTCACGAACAACGACTGTTGCGTTGCAGTTGAAGAGGGAATTTCGAAATTGCAGGAGACGAGGAACAATATTGAAAACGCTGCGAGCAGGAAAGGGAATACGAGCGGCCGAATGACTCGCGAGGCAAATTGTCCAGCGATGGAACAGATGATGTTCACCGGTGTCATAAAAATCTAGTTCAAGCCGTCTCGCCGGCTAATCCAACCTTTTGAAATGCGATACGACATCCTTTCGTTCAGCATCGAGACCATCGAGCCGATCGGGTACAAAGTGCTTCCGCGACCAACCGACACTTATAAGACGCCGTGGAATTCGTTTTTCTTCCACTCAAGCTCCTTAAAGTGTGGTTTTGATGTAAAGATGATAATTACACAAATAGTCCCTTACAAGCTGGATAGTTCGTCGAAGTCTATTTGGACTTCCTATTTGCCAAACCGCGACGCAGTCAGTGTCACATCCGCCCGTGCCCAGGCCTTCTTGAACCGGGCTTCGACAAGCGCAGCTTCATCGTTCTTACCTTGCGCTTTCAGCGCCTGCATCAAGCCGTAAAGTGCCCAGCCGTTTTCGCGATTGCGGCGCAAGTCTTCCCAGTAAACAGTCTCAGCTTCAGGGGCCCGATTCGCGGCCAATAGAATGGCGCCGAGTGCGTGACGTGGCGGGTAGTGAAACTCGTAAGGCTCTGTGTAAACCAAAGCGTCTTCCAACCGCACCGCACGTTCGAGATGAGTTATCCCTTGGTTGTAGTCCTTTTTCGCCGCGGCGATCTCGCCGGCCAGAACTTCCTGAGCTATGGAGAGGATCGAACGACCCGTATTCGGCGAGAATAACGGCTGGTCGAGCGACTTGTCCGCCATTATCTCTTTCAACTTCGCCAATTCCTGCTCAGCCTCGTTCGTTTGACCCTTGCCGAGGAATGCAGTGCCGCGGGCGTAATGCCAAGTCCCGCGCAGGTATGCGCTGGTTGCAGGGGGCTCAGGCTCGCGCAACATCTCGTCCCATTTGCCGAAACGCGTTAAGGCAAAGTACGGCACTACGCGAAAGCCTGCGAGGAGTGGAACTGCTTTTAGGGTTTCATCATCAACTTTCGAAGCCGCCTTCCGTGCGGCTTCGATCGCCAGCTTGCTCCGGCCGTCAGCGGTCGCGGCGAACCAGAGGAAGTGTAGGTTGTGAGGGTAGTAGGCCATCGGGTAGAGGCCCTGCGCACGACACTGCGAGATGTAATCTTCATCGGCGGCGATCGCCATTTCATTGCTGCGCGCAGCGTCGGCATAGCGGCCGACGCGCTGATAGATGTGTGCCGGCATGTGCACCATGTGACCTGCGGCGGGCATGAGTGTGAGCAGACGATCGGCAGCCGGTTCAGCCTTGAATGGCTCGTAGGCTTCCATCAGGTGAATGTAAAGGTGCAGCGCGCCCGGATGGTTGGGGTTTTGATTCATTACTTTTTCCGTAAGCCCGACGATTTCCGCGGTGCGTTCATAGGGCGTGCCGTCGCGCGTCCAGTAACCCCAGGGCCGCAAGTCCATCACGGATTCAACGTACAACATCGCGATGTCCTGATCCTCGGGAAATTGGAGATGCACTTTGCGCATCGCGTCGGCATAAGCGACGTCGCGCGCTTTGCGATCTTCAGCACGGCCTGAATAGCGTTGCACCAGCGCGTCGATAAGAGCTTGCTCGCGCACGGAAGCTTTTGACTTGAGCGCGATGGCCTTGTTAATGACCTCAACCGCTTTCGGCTCGTTTGCTGGATCCATAGGTGCATTGATATTCGGGCCCAGCGCGAGTGCTTCACCCCAGTACGCCATCGCCAGATTAGGATCGAGTCGCGCCGCTTCGCGGTATGCGCGGCCTGCTTCCGCGTGATTGAACGCGTAGGAAAGATTCAATCCCTGGTTCATGAACAGCTGCGCCTGCTGATTCTTGGTGGACACTGGGAACACATGGTTTCCAAGCTTTTGCAGACGTGGCGCCAGCGCCCCGGTTGGAGAGACCGTCTGCTGAGCTGGTTCTTTGTAGTGAACGTGGTTGGGCGATGATTTCTGGTCCTGCGCAGATATGATTTGCTGACTCAAGATTAGCGGGAGGCAAGCAAAAAGGATGGCAAGAACGAGTCGTTTGAATTTCATGGAGGTATCCTTTCTCAACAACTGTGGGTTTCGATCTGCAATTCAGCTTCAAGTGATTTGCAGTTTCGTTCTCACTTCAATTCTTAGCGAGCTAACTATACTATTCACCCGTCAGTTCACTCCAGCTCAGTTTCTGCAAACCCATGAATCTAAACATGCCGCGACTCGAAAGCAGATGGTTCTGCTCGATTCAGTCATCTCTGACGTTAATAACCCTCCTTTTCACAGTTGTTATTTCATGCACAGCTCAGGTCAATCCCGATCTCTTAAAAGGGCTCCGCTGGCGCAACATCGGGCCGCTTCGCGCAGGTCGGACACGAGCTGTTTGCGGTGTGCCTTCACAGCCAAATGTTTTCTACATGGCACAAGTGAACGGTGGCGTGTGGAAGACTACCGATTACGGACGCACCTGGGTTCCGATTTTTGATGATCAACCTACCGGGTCGATCGGATCGATCGCAGTCGCTCCATCAAACCCAAACATCATCTATGTTGGCTCGGGTGAAGGCTTGCAGCGTCCAGACCTTTCGGTCGGTGATGGCATTTACAAGTCAACTGACGCTGGTCAAACCTGGACTCACCTCGGGCTACGAGACGGACAACAGATCGCGAAGGTCGCCGTTGATCCAGGAAACGCCGATCGTTTGCTTGTCGCCGTCGTTGGACATCCTTATGGTCCAAATGCCGAGCGCGGTATCTTTCGTTCGCAGGATGGCGGGAAAACATTCGAGAAGGTGCTGTACAAAGATGAAAACATCGGTGGAGCCGACGTACTCTTCAACCCTTTGAATTCGGAAATAGTTTACGCCTCGCTTTGGGAGGCAAGGCAGGGACCGTGGGAAAACGGAGCATGGAACGGAACCGGCGGCGGGATTTTCAAATCCACCGATGGTGGAGCCACCTGGTCCATGTTAACAAAGGGACTTCCGGACGGAATTATTCAGGCGAATCTTTCAATCTCGCCGAGCGCCCCCGAAAGGTTGTTTGCATCAGTAGCTTCTCCGAACGGTGTAAATCTTTATCGAAGTGACGACGCAGGCGCGACCTTTAGTGTAACGACTACAGATTCCCGACCGGCGGGTCGCATTGGTGGCGGGGATTTGCCGGTACCTGGAATCGACGCAAAAAATCCGGACGTAATTTATATGGCCAGCACCGTTGCGTGGAAGTCAACCGATGGTGGCAAAACGTGGACAGGATGGCGAGGCGCTCCAGGCGGTGACGACTATCAGAACATCTGGATCAATCCGAACAATCCTGATGTGATTCTCCTGGCCAGCGACCAGGGTTCAATTATCACCGTCAATGGCGGAGCGTCGTGGAGCAGCTGGTACAACCAATCGACCGCTCAGCTTTACCACGTGTCAGCTGACAATGCTTTCCCCTACCGGCTTTGCAGCGGCCAGCAGGAGAGCGGATCCGTTTGCGTTTCAAGCAGAGCCAACGATGGCGAAATAACTTTTCGTGAGTGGCATCCGGTTGCGGCGGAAGAATATGGATACGTGGTTGCCGACCCCCTGGATCCCGACATGGTCTATGGTGGGAAACTCAGCCGTTATGACCGTCGCACGGGCCAGGCCCAGAACATTATGCCAAAACCTTTCCGCTCAACGGACTTCCGTGTCCTCAGAACTCAGCCCGTACTCTTCTCTCCAGTCGATCCTCGAATTCTGTATTTTGCTGCGAACACTTTGTGGCAGACGTCGGACCGCGGCCGCAGCTGGAAAGAGATCAGTCCTGACTTGACGCGTAAAACGTTCGACGTTCCGGAAACTGTGGGCAAGTACCGGACTCAGCCGACTGCGCAACCAACCAGGCGTGGTGTCATTTATGCGGTGGCGCCATCGCCACTCGACATCAAACGAATCTGGGCCGGAACAGACGACGGCCTCATTCATCTAACGACCAATGGCGGCACGCAGTGGAAGGATGTCACACCGTCTCAGCTCAGGCCCTGGCAAAAAGTTTCAATCATCGAGGCCGGACACTTTGATCCGAATGTCGCATATGCTGCGATAAATACGATTCGTTTGGATGATCTCCGGCCCCACATCTATCGTACGCGCGACAGTGGCGCAACCTGGACCGAGGTTACGAATGGAATTCCGGCAAACGAAAATGTAAATGTTGTGCGAGAGGATCCGCAGCGAAAGGGGTTGCTCTTCGCTGGAACTGAAAGAGCAGTTTACGTGTCATTTGATGATGGCGACCATTGGCAGTCGCTCAGATTGAACATGGCAGCGAGTTCGGTGCGCGACTTAATTATCAAGGATGACGACCTTGCGGTGGGTACGCACGGACGCGGCTTTTGGATTTTGGATGACATCACGCCGCTGCGGCAGATCGACGATAAGGTGATTGCGTCAGAAGCACATCTGTTTCGACCACAGACTGCGATCCGCGTTCGTTGGAATATGAATACGGATACTCCTTTACCGCCCGACGAACCCGGCTCAGAAAATCCACCGGATGGAGCCATCATCAATTACTACTTGAACACCGATTCAACGACGCCTGTCACTCTGGAGATCCAGGATGCGAACGGTCAACTCCTGCGTCGGTATTCGAGTGCGGATCCCACTCCGACACCTGATCCCCAGCTAGCAATCCCACGGTACTGGCTAAGACCTCCGCAGATTCTCTCCGCTGGTAAAGGTGCTCATCGCTTCACTTGGGACATGCGGTACGCGCCAGTTCCCAGTGTCAGACCTTCGTATCCCATTTCTGCCATTTACAGAAACACTCCGCCTGAGCCGACTGGTCCATGGGTGATGCCGGGTACATATACTGTTGTTCTGACAGTTAATGGAAAAGTGTATCGTCAGCCAATTACCGTGAAGATGGACCCGCGCGTTAAGACAGCGACAGCTGAGCTTAGTGCGCAGTTTCGCTTGTCAAAGCAGCTGTATGATTCTTTGGTGGTACTCGCCCCGCTCGCAGACAAATCGCGCTCAGTCAGGACGCAGCTTGCGCAGGTTCGTACACGCGGGACAGCGGACGAACTCAAGCAGCAGATCGATGCTCTCGATCAGAAGTTACAAGCGTTGGTGGGAACTACGGGTCCACCAAACGTTGCTGCGCCAAACATAACGGTGGCAAACATGACAACGGTCATCGGTCGGTTGCGGAGTCTATTCAATATTATTCAGGGAGTTGATCTGGCACCGACGACTCAGGTCCAACGAGCTACGCCAGAAGTGCTACGTGATGCCGAGGGACTTGTGTCACAGTGGCGAGCGATCGAGATGCAGGAGATTCCTGGCCTCAATCAAAAACTTCGCGCATCAGCGCTGCCGGTGATCACGCCTTAGCCGTTGTTTCTCAGGAAAGCGAGCGGCTGCTCGCGAGGTGATGGAGATTACGATGGGATAGCCATCCGCCGCAGCAGGTCTGCGAAGCGCGGGTCGCTTCGGATTGGATCCCAGACTGGCTCGTCTTTATAAAACGCTCCGATCGCGCCCGACGCAAAGCCACGCTCCAGCCACAACAACGCCATCTCTTTGTCGTTCAACGTCGCATAAATCTTGGCAATCCAATGCGACTGGTCCAAGCCCGAGGCTGAAATCTGCTCCAGGTCTTTCACCGTCTGGAGAGCTTCCGTCCGTTTCCCCTGCGCGGCGTAGAGCATGCCCGAGGCGTAAATCAACATCGAATCGTCTTTCCTCTCTCGTTTGGCCTTCTCCAATTCCGACAGCGCTTCATCGAACGACCGATTTTGTATGTACACTCCCATTTCCCAAGTTCCGCTCAAAGCCGGTCCTAGTTTGTTGGCCTGTCGCAGTGCCTCAAGTGCTCGCGCCGCGTCTCGCTTTAAGTAATAAGGAAGAGCCACACTGCGTGCGATGATTGATGAGAGCGGATCCAGTTCGCGAGCTTTGAACATTTCCTCAAGGCTTTCATCGAGACGACCTTGGCGGGTGAGCGAAATCCCCAAGAAATAATGGGCTAATGCTGAGCTCGGACTGAGTTCGATCGCCCGCCGGAGTTCAATATCACCAATTGAGAAATTAGCCGGGGACCATACCACGTTGACTTGACCCACTGCGACGTGAGCTTCAGCCAGGTTTTCATCGAGGGCAACGGCTTTCCGAGCCGCCTCGTACATTTTCCGTCGACCTTCGGCGGGAACGACGTAGCCGCGGGCGGCAAGGCTTGAATAGGCGTCGGTCAAGCCGGCATAAGCGAGCGCATAATTTTGGTCTTCGTCAATCGCCTTTTCACAAGAGCGAACGGCCGCAAACAGATCCTCGCGGGTGCGACGTTGGGTATACGTCCGGCCCTGCATGTAATACTCGAAAGCTTTGAGATTCTCCGTGGGTCGTTTGGCAAGCTGTTGCCGCTCTGAGCCACTCAGCTTCAAGCGCAGCTTTTCAGAAATTTCTTTCGCGATCTCTTCCTGCACTGCGAACACATCGGCCAGCTTGCGATTGTATATTTGGCCCCAGATCTGGCTATTGTCTTGTGCGTTGATAAGCTCCACATTGATCAAAAGCCCGTCGCCACGTTGTGCTACTCGTCCGGTGAGCACCGCTTGTACTTTCAACTCTTTTGCAATCGTCTGCACATCTAACTCTTTGCTCTTGTAATGGAAGACCGAGTTGCGCGACATCACCTTCAGGTGCGGCAACTGTGAGAGGCTGTTCATGATGCTTTCCGGAATTCCATCTGCGAGGTATTCAGTCTTCGGATCGTTTTCTTGGTTGACGAACGGCAAGACTGCGATAGATTCAACGGGGACTTCAGTCTTCGACGCGTACAGATAAATGCCTAGACCAATGCCCGTGACGACCAGCGCCGCCACTATGACTGTGGCGAGCTTGTGCTGCTTGATGCCTGCAATGATGTATGAGGCGCTCGACGCAGCTGCGGTTGACGCTAGTTCGGCTGATGCCGTCGCACCACCGCTCGTCTCTGTGCTTCTAGGCGAACCAACTGAGCTTGGCGGTACAGTCGTTTCCAACCCTTCCGCGCCCTCTAGCTCGCGCCGTACCTCTCGCAACTCAATTGCCGCTTCTTTGATTGACTGGTAACGCTCATCGGGATCTTTCGCCAGACAGCGACGAACTATGCGCGTCAAGTCAGCCGGCGCTGAAGGGTCCGCATCCTTCAACAGTGGCGCTGCTGCATGAACGATCTTGTGCAACGTGTCGACTGTCGATTCGCTTTCGAACGGCCGTTGTCCAGTAGCAGCCTCGTACAGGACGCAGCCGAACGAGAAAATATCTGAGCGATGATCGATCTGCTTGCCTTGCGCTTGTTCTGGCGACATGTAGTCCACCGTCCCAATGATCACGCCGGTAGTTGATAGTTTCCGCGGCAGCGCTACGGTTGAGGCATCCATGTCCGGTGGCTCGCCGCTTCGCAGCTGAGACGGGGTTTGCTCGATGAGTTTCGCTAGACCAAAATCAAGGATTTTCGCGTGGCCGTCACGGGTGATCATAATGTTCTCGGGCTTGAGATCGCGGTGCACGATACCGGCGGCGTGTGCTTTTGCTAATGCTTCGGCGATGTGCTGCAAATGATGCAAGAGCTTTTTTAGATCGCGCTTATCACGATGGATCGTGTCGCGCAACGTGACGCCTTCGATGAACTCCATAGCGATGAAATGCACACCATTGGCGTTACCGATCTGATAGATATGTGCGATGTTCGGATGATTTAGTGCAGCCGCAGCCTTCGCTTCGCGAATGAAACGGTCCATGCGTCCGCGATTCGAAGCAATATCGACCGGCAGAATCTTCAGCGCGACTTTACGATCAAGCTTCGTATCCTCCGCCAGGTAAACCTCACCCATACCGCCCGCGCCCAAGAGGGAGAGCACTTTGTATTGAGCAAGTTGCGTGCTTTCAGCGATGGGCATGTCGCCTGCTTTGGGGGAATTCCGAGCGGATCCAAAACGGGCTACATTCTATCTCCAATCAATTTGGGCGACTAGACTTCTGAGACCTCGAACTAATCTCGCCAACTGTTTGATTTGGATGACTGATGTGCAGCGGTGAGCTCGGCGCTTGAAGCGACCATGTCTCATACTGCGGGCTGGATTGATTTCTACTCTTGTGAGGTTTTGAGCCGAGCAGCATTCGAACCTGCGACCCACGGTCTAAATGATACGCGTCAGGTTGATATGCAATGCCCCAGTGTCACAAACCGGTGGTTGCGAACCAGCGTGGCGGGTCCGACGTTGGGTGCACCACGAAAATGATCGGCGCGACGCAAGGCTGAGGCAATGAAACGATAGTTTTTAGATCGGAGTTGCCGGCGGTGTCGGCGGGATACGAATCGGTTATCACGTTTACAACCGTTGGGTTGTTGGTGGCGTCAATGGACTGACAACTAACGATTGCGCGAAAATCCGGCAGCGGGTTGGTGAAATCAAAAGGAGGATCCGGAAGAATCAGTCCTCGCGTCCGTATTTTCAGTTCACCATTTGATTTAAGGTGCCCGCGACCATCGGCGATGATCCATCGCATGTTTCCTCCGGGTAAACCACGAATCGGGTTGGTTGGCCCAACATAAGGGCCTGTGACACCCGTCATCACGCTGAACTTCAAGACCGTACCCTGATCGTCAATGTCTGACGGAGTGGCCAGGACGAGAACACTGGCGACGATCAGCATGAAGACTGCTGCAATTTTTCTTCTCATGTTAAGTACCTCTTCGCAGTCAAGACACTCGCTTTAACTACACTCGCGGTTCCACTAAAAAATTTCAGCAAATCGAAAAGCATAGATTGGCGGGCTTGGCTTGCGTGCCGTTTCCCCGAAACAGCCCGGGAGACCGGCTTAGCTGTGACGGGGTGTTATTGGATGGCGGAATTAGAGTATGCTATTGGTCTTCTTGCAATAGCCATTTATGAGAATTTGAGGAGTCCACTTTTAGGAAGGCAGTCGATGTCGAAGCAGGGTAAGAATCTAGTTCTGGCGACTATTTCGCTCAATCGATCGACGCAAGCGCCCCTATACCTTCAACTCTATCGCGAGTTGCGGGAGGCTATAGAGACAGGACGACTGCAACCTAAAGCTCGACTGCCTTCTTCCAGATCGCTGGCTGAGGACTTGGGACTTTCACGCAAGACAGTCGTCGATGCTTTCGAGCAGTTAACGGCAGAAGGTTATTTGGAATCCAGTGTGGGCTCCGGAACCTACGTTAGTGGAGCATTGCCGCAACCAATGCTTGGGTTGGAGATGAGGAAGTTGAACCCAGGCAATCAACCTGTCGCGTTCCGATCGCTCTCCCGCCGTAGCCGAAAAATCGAAGTCCTCTCGCCATTTTTTCCACCTGTCAAACCTCTGCCGTTTCGTCACGGGCTGCCAGCGTTAGACGCTTTCCCACTTAAGCTCTGGTCACAATTAGCGGGAAAACGACTTCGAACCCTACCAACCGATTTGCTGGGATACGGTGATCCGAAAGGCTATCGGCCATTGCGAGAGGCGATAGCGGGCTACCTCGGCACGTCTCGAGCAGTGCGGTGTGAACCTGATCAGGTGGTTGTGGTCGCCGGCTCACAACAGGCGATTTACTTGACTGCTTTGGTGCTCCTCGCAAAGGACGATTCTGTATGGATCGAGGATCCTGGTTACCTCGGCGCACGAGGGGCTTTGCAAATCGCGGGTGCGCGCCTGATCCCAGTTCCGGTGGACGAACAAGGTTTGCGTGTCAGCGAAGGAGTCAGGCTTGAACCAAATGCACGACTGGTCTACACGACACCTTCGAATCAGTATCCGTTGACAGTAACCATGAGCCTGTCCCGGCGTTTCGAACTTTTGGAGTGGGCCGAGCGTTCCGGCTCATGGATAATCGAGGATGACTATGACAGTGAGTTTCGATACAACAGTCGGCCCATCGCATCGCTGCAGGGACTGGACAGGTATGGTCGGGTAATTTATCTGGGAACATTCAGCAAACTACTCGCGCCTACTCTACGAATCGGTTATTTCGTGTTGCCGCGAGATCTCGTTGAGGTTTTCTCAGTAGCCAGCAGTCTCATCAGTCGTCATCCACCTTCACTCGAGCAGGTGGTACTGACTGATTTTATTGAGCAGGGACACCTGGCACGACATATCCGCAGAATGCGAACGCTCTACATGCAGCGACAAGCTGAGTTGCTTGACGCCGCCCGCAGCGAATTGGGGGGCGTTCTCGAAATCACAGCGCCTGATGCCGGCACACATGTAGTTGCAAGACTTCCGCTTGGCGTGGATGCTCGAGTTGCGGCTCGCTCTGCTGAGTTGCACGGCGTAGAGACGAGGCCGCTGGCAAATTATTTTTTAGGAGGCTGCGGACCAAGTGGCTTGATCATGGGATATGGCGCATTCAACAAGAGGCAAACGCGTAGCGGCATGCAAAAGTTAGCGGTTGCGCTAGGCCAGCGCGAACGATGAATTCGAGAATCTGCAGCTTCGACGAACATACTCGACAGACTTGTTTGCTAAGGAAGTTAGACACGATGAGAAGGTTTACTAACCTGTGAAAAATGTTAATAGATCTTAAGAGCTATGACTGGTTGTAATCGGCTTGATGACTCTTTTAATCCCCGGCCGAGGCTCGCGCCGCATTGGGCGCATCGTACGCCTTGTTTAGCCCAGCAGATTTCTCGTTGGCTGATCGTTGAATTACGGCGGGCGATTGAACTCTTTGGTACTGGTCTGCGACTCTAACTAATACCAAGGTATCGATCGATCGATCGATACCTTCGTCCAATAGATTCATCTTCAAATCAGTGGTGTAGTCGGATGCGTTCAATTAATCCGAATTGAGCGGTTGAGTTCAACAAAGGTTCTTACAGAGTGAACACACTCTGCGAATTGAAAAACACAGCAGTCCAAAGTCCAAAGCGCGAGTCAACGTCGCCCTAACTCATCAGTAGTTCATACCTCAACCGGAGGTGCACAGATGAAGATTTTTGTTACAGGGGGAACCGGTGCGATCGGTCGTCCGCTGATCGCGGAATTGCTTGCCAAAGGACACGCTTTAGTTGCTCTGACCCGTTCTCCAGCAGAGGCTCAGGCTTTAGTGGAACGAGGCATCGAACCTGCGATCGCCGATGTATTTGATACCGATGCTGTCAAATCGGCTGTCAGTCGCGCTCAGCCGGAAGTCGTGATTGAACAACTCACCGCGCTACCCAAAACCTACACCCCTGAGTCAATGAGTGCCGCCGCCCCCTTCAACACGCGCATTCGGTTAGAAGGGGGTGCCAATGTGCTGGCAGCCGCCCAAGCGGCGGGTGTGCGGCGTTATCTGAGGCAGTCGATCGCATTCTGGGCGGTTCCTGGTCCTGGACTGGCAGATGAAGAAACGCCTCTGGCATTGGATGCCTCGCCTGCGGTTGCGGCAGATGCCCGCGTAGTAACTGAGCTTGAGCATCGCTTACTAGGAAATCCCAACATAGAAGGGATTGCGCTGCGTTATGGCTTCTTCTATGGAACCGGCACCTGGTTCAACCCCGATGGTGACGTTGCCCGCCAGGTGCGACAGCAACAGTTCCCGATCGTCGGGAATGGCGAAGGCGTCTGGTCGTGGTTACACATCGAAGACGCGGCAATTGCCACGGTTGCGGCAGCAGAGCAAGGCAATCCTGGGATTTATCTGATTGCGAATGATCAACCTTTAGCGGTGCGTGAATGGCTCCCTGCGTTTGCTCAATGGCTGAATGCTCCACCACCGCCGCAGATCTCGGTTGAGGATGCTCTGAAATCTAGTGGTGCGGATGCGGTTTACTACGGGACTCAGATGCGAGGCGTATCGAATGCCAAGGCAAAACGCGAACTTAATTTTCAGCCTCGACCGCTGGAGTGGATCGTTGACACCGCCGTGGCTCACGCCGCGGCAACACCGAACAGCGCTTCGGGTAAATGAAAGATCAGATAGTGATGGGACCGCTAGCGGAGTTGCCCGGCTGGTTGCAAGCGGCCGGTTGGGGTCTCCTGTCTGCGTCCGGCCTGCTGATCGGGGCCGTGGGCGGCTACTACAGGTCCCTTCAGCACACCAGCATCGCCCGCGCGATGACGTTCGCAGCCGGCGTACTTCTGGCTGTGGTGGCGGTTGACCTGGTGATCAACACGCGTGGCGCGGCAAACCTGCGCTGGATGGTCACGGGTCTGCTGTGCGGCGCGGCGGTGTTCAGCTCCGTAAACTGGCTATTCTCGCGCCGCGGGGCACAGCATCGAAAACGCTGCGGCGAATGCGTAGAGCAGCCAGAAGAAGAGCGGCAGCCCGGTAGCGGACTGGCCATCGCGGCCGGCTCTTTCCTCGACGGCGTTCCCGAGGGAGTAGTGTTGGGGTTGAGTGTGCTGCACCATGGCGCGCCCGGCCTGGGTACGGTTGCGGCGTTCTTCCTGGCGAACATCCCGGAAGCCCTGTCGAGCAGCGCCGGAAGGCGGCGGGCGGGACGGTCCGCGCGCTACGTATTTGGCGTGTGGAGTGGAATCGCCTTGATGATTAGCCTCGCAACGGTGGTTGCCGCGCCTGTGCTCCGAGGCACCGGGCCGGCGGTCCGGGGGACGGTCGAGGCGTTCGCGGCGGGCGTGATCCTGGCGCTGGTCTCGGAAACGATGATCCCGGAGGCGTTCCACGGCTCGCCGCAGTTCAACGGTCTGCTGCTGGTCGTCGGTTTTGTGGCCTTACTGGTCCTGCTGGCACTCAGCCACTGAAGTCGCTGAAGGACTCGGTCATGCCCGCGCATGTCGATCGGGTTCGAGGACAACAACACGCCTCACGCGCGCATCGACCGCGCCCCTCTTGCTGAGACGGTCACGTTTTTCAATTTAGAAGGGAAAGGGGGAACTCGACCACATCTTGGCCTATATGTTAAATGAGCTACCTATGCCTTACTGCGGTAGACCAACCTTGCGTATAAGTTCCTGGAAACGTGGGTTGGATCTCAAAGAATCTAGATTTGGATCGACGGCGAGAAATTGTAACTGACTGTCATGGGCCGCGTAGGCCCGCTCGAGCGAAGCGAGCGCTCGTTCAGATTCGTCGAGTGCGAGGTAGAGAGCCGCGAGCGTCGTCGGAGATGTATTGGCGTTGCTTTCCAATTGTTTGAGGATCATACGTGCCATCTCACGTTCACCCGCCTTCGCATATGCGACTCCCAAATACACTTTTGTATCAGGACTCTTATCACCGAGCTTGATTGCTTGTTCGTATGCGGCGATGGCGTCACGAAACTGGCCCTTCGCGGCGTACCAGTATCCGATAAGGTTGCGCGCATCGGGATAATTAGGATCGAGTTCGAGTATTTTCCTGGCGGCTTCTATCGCCTGATCGTTTTGACGTGCTAGTCCTAGCGTGTACGCAACACAAAAATTGGCCTGCGGTGAGAGAGGATCAAGCTCTCTAGCGTGTCTTGCTTCAGCTATAGCTTCTTGATGTCGGCGGATTAGACTCAGATACAAGCTATAGAATTGATGGCCTCTGAAAAGATTTGGATTCAGCTCAATCGCTCGTTTGAACTCTCGCTCTGAAGTTGCCCAGTCCCATCTGTCTAATCCAGTAAAGGCGACTGCCAAATGTGCCTCTGCCAGATTCTGGTCTAATTCCACGGCCTTCTGGGCAGCCGCCTGTGCTTCCGGGATCGCCTCTTTCGGATTGAGTTCGCCAATGTTGCTTAGGATGCTGTAAGAAACGGAGACCTCAGCGTAGGTGGCCGCGTATGAAGGATCCAGCGTAATCGCGCGGTGATAGTAGTCGATTGCTTTCTTTCGATTCTCCGTTCCCGACTTGAGCCAATGAAAACGACCTCTTAGAAAGAGTTCGTAAGCCTCAGGTTTGACCGTCTCCTTTTTCGCGAGCTGTTGCTGTTGGCCTGCAGTTAGATGTAGCCGTAGCTGTCGGGCAATCTCGCCTGAAATATCTGACTGTAGTTGAAGTACATCAGAGGCTTTGCGGTTGTATTGCTCGCCCCATATCTGCGTCTTGTCGTAGGTGTCTATCAATTCAACACTGATCAGAAGATCGTCTCCGCGTTGAGCGACTCTCCCCATGAGAATTGCGTCAACGCCCAAGGATTTCGACACCTCGTTGGGATCAACCTCCTTGCCCTTGTATTTAAAACTTGAATTACGGGCTATGACTTTTAAGTTTGGTAGTCGTGAAAGGTTATTGATCAGGCTTTCAGTCACACCATCCGAAAGGTATTCCGTATCAGGATTCTCGCTAGCATTAACAAACGGCAGAACGGCAATCGCCGTAACGTCCGGTTTGATCCTGGCTGTATTGCGATACCAAAGACTGACGCCGATGGATGCTGTAATGACGATTCCAGCGAGCAAACCCACGCTGGATTTGTGCCGCTTCATCTGATGAAGCAGTGTGTCGCGTGTGTCGGTTACAACGTTACTGTCGCCAGCAGGGCTGACAGAGCGCACCTCGGCTACAAAGCGGTAGCCAACTTTAGGAACAGTTTCTACGTACTTGTCTGTCTTTGTTTCACCGAGCGCTGTTCGTAGCGCCCAGATGTTATTCGTCAGATTCGACTCTTCGACGAAACTGTCTGGCCAGAGTGCCTGCATTAGCTCATCTTTCCGAACCAGTCTTCCACTGCGTTCCACTAATAAGACGAGTGTGTCAAAGGCTTTAGGTGCGAGTGGCACCGGCCGATCTTCGCGTAGCAGTTGCCGCTGTTCAGTGTCGAGACGGAAATGTCCGAATTCGTAAAACCGGCCGTTTTTCCCGTCCATAAACACCTCTTAGAAATTTTAGATTTTTTCCAGAGAGAATTCTTAAGACATCTCGACGCTAAGCCCACTAATGTGCGCGGCACAGGCAGGTACGCTGTTAGAAAATCGGCGCACGTAAGGCTGTTGCGGAGGTCATTCTAGCCAACGTCAATTGGGTCAGCAAATAGTTTTGCGGACGATTGAAAACTGCCTGAATTGGTTAAGGCACCTTCAAATTGAGGCCAATGATATGTTTGCTGAAATAATTCGGTCGGGACTGTTCATCGCCGTCATTACGGTCAGTGTTACCTCGGTGAGTCAAGGGCAGGCGCTTAGCGCTCACGACAACGATTCCGTCTCACAAAATCAAGTTGCAGCCCGAAATTATATTCAGCAGGCCAACAAATTTGTGCAATTGAAGAAGTGGAATGAAGCAGTAAGACTCTATCTGCAAGCACTGCAGCTTAATCCTAATATCGCCTCCGCACACAACAATCTAGGCCACGCTTACAGCCAGTTATCTCGTTTTCACGAAGCCGTTGATTGTTTGCGATTTGCTGTAGAACTTGAGCCTACTAATCCATTGTTTAGATACAACCTTGGAAATGCATATTTGCAGCTTCATGACATCGAAAAAGCGATAGAACAACTCACAAAAGCGATGGAACTCAAACCTGATTATGCAGAGGTACAAAACGATCTGGGCAATGCCTACGTTGAGAAAGGCCTATACGACAGAGCGATTGTGCAGTTCCAACAGGCCATCGCACTGAATCCGACATTTTCGATTGCGTACAACAACCTAGGCACGACGTATTTCGAACTCAAACGATTTGAAGAAGCGAAGGATCAGTTCAGGAAAGCCTTGGCGATTTCTGGCGATTCATTTCAATTACTCTTCAATGTGGGCGCCGCCGATCTGAATCTCAGTCACTATAAGAATGCGATCAAATCATTCAATGCTGCGTTGCTTCTTCGCCCTAACGATCCGCAAACGCACTACAACTTGGGCATGGCTTTCCTCGGCTCGAAGGATCGCGATGCCTCGTTTAAACAAATCACAATACTGAGAAGCTTAAATGCAGACCTCGCGAACAAACTCTACCAGGCAATCCATGCAAGGCGTCTCGTCGTTGTCGGCCCAGCTAAGTAGTAATCATGCAACGCTTCAACAAAAACACGTTCAAGCGGTCTGTGGGAAGAGTGAATCGATTGAAGGCTATCGCCCGCACACTGCTCACAGAACTCGAACTTGTAGAGGGTGAAGACCTAGACGAAATACCGCCGGAATTTGATTTTTATGAGGAGGTGAAACGCTTTGAAATTGCGCTTATCATAAGGGCCTTGACGCATTCGCAAGGCCATCAACTCGAGGCGGCGCGGTTGCTGAAGCTCAATTCGTCGACACTAAACGCCAAAATCAAGCAATACGACATCCAATTAAACGCGTTCTCACAAAAAAATCCGTTCGCGAGATTGAACGCGCAGCGTAAAAATTCGGACCGTGGCAACGACGCGAAGGCGAGTTAGCTCTTCGAATGTGCCAGGCCGGATAGCACAAACCGGGAGTTTTGGCTCCGCTTTTTCATTTACATACTAGCGCGACATGCGGTGGTTTTTGTGGCTGAACGCATCACTCCTGGCGGACTGCTACAACTAGGTGCCAGTTGACCTTAAGTCATCTGTCGGACAGCATCGCTTCAGATTAGTTCAATAACGTCAACTTTACCATTACGCAGGGTCATTCCGGTTCTCCACTTTCACTGTGCTGCAATTCGCACTTCGTCGCCTCAAAATTGCCACAAACGGAAAAGCGGTTGGCGTGATAGCCAACCGCAAGTCTTTGAAGACAATAGCTGGGGTATGAAGGGAAGTTGCGATCGCCTCCACGTTCTCTCCTGCCGCAATCTTGACTGGTGGCGAAACTGCGGAAAGAATCCTATTCGTTATGCCGCTTGCCGACTTATTCGGAGTTGAAAGCTTCGGCTGGTATCGTATTACTCTCAAGAGACCAAAAGGACGCAACATGTTTTCGACTCACAGTGATGTTCTACGATTCTGTTGATCCTGGGAGTCGCACCAAGGAATTACAAGGTCGTTTGTGAGAACGAGCGAGTTCGTGTGCTGGCGATTTCACGCGGGGCCGGGTGAAAAGTGCAACGCGCCGCCCGACAACTTCGTTGGACCGGAGCGGCGGGAGCGTGTTTCTCAACATGAATGGCGCGGCGAAGGTTGCGGCGAAATCGCTCCGCCCGGTCAACTCTGCGTTGTGCGGCTACAATCGGAGTAGCCAGGAGGGAAAAGAAATGAAAAAGGAAACACAGGAGTTGTCGCGACGGCAAATGCTCGCTGCTATGGCTATATCATCGCTAGGTGGAATCGCAAAGGGATCCTTAATCAACAAGCCATACGAAGCAAATCATCTCATTCCCAGCAGGAAAAGCCGGTTTGTCACATTCGATGCACAGGTCAGCCGGGATGGCCAACGGAGCGTGACGGTGCCGATCAGCATTGATGTCGCCAAGACTGTGATAATTGTGTGCGACATGCAAAATGACTTCGGGGCCAAAGGTGGCATGTTCGACCGCGCCGGAATTGATATTTCAATGATTCAAAAAGCTGTCGGGCCGACTGCGAAAGTCCTTTCTTCGGCCCGCAGCGCAGGCGTTAAAATCGTCTATCTCAAAATGGGATTTCGTCCTGATCTATCGGAGTTGGGTGCCTCCGACTCTGTGAATCGGGTGCGACACCTGGAGGGGTTCAAAGTTGGGGAGAGCATTCGTGCTCCCGATGGTCGAGAAAGTCGGATTCTGATTCGCGACAACTGGGGCACGGATATTGTTCCTGAACTAAAACCGAAGGCTGAGGATTTCGTTATCTACAAGCATCGATTCAGCGGTTTCTACCAAACCGAATTGGATGCCACGCTGAAAACGCTGGGGGCTAAGCATCTTATTTTCACTGGCTGCACCACGAGCGTATGTGTGGAGTCGACGATTAGAGACGCGATGTTCAGAGACTATTTGCCTGTGTTGCTGGCAGATTGTACCGGCGAGCCAATCGGATACAGTTTTCCGAGAAGCAATCACGAAGCTTCTCTACTGGTCATTAAAACATTATTGGGTTGGGTTTCCGGCTCGGAGGAGTTTATCAAAGCGCTCAAAGAGGTCTAACTGGCCCGCCGCCAAACGTTGGACGCGATCGGAACCGGCGGCTTGTCACCGACAACTTGGACCGTAACATGCTTGCCTGCCACCGCGTCAACTCAACCGTTGGGCCATCACGCAGTCATCAAACACGGAAAGAAGATAAGTCATGCAGATTGACGCCATTGACCCGCAGAAGACCGCCATGATTGTGGTCGATATGCAAAACGACTTCGTGGCTGCAGGAGGCGCGATGGAAACGCCTGCGGCACGTGCAGTAGTGCCGAAGGTCGCCGAAGCTCTAAACATCTGCCGCGATGCTCGAATCAAAGTCATCTATACGGCTCACGTGCACCGCCGCGACGGGTGCGATATGGGACTCTTTGATGACATGCATCCGCCAATCGCCAATCGTGCGGCCTTAGTCGATGGCACACCGGGGGTGGACATCTACCCGGAATTGGCACCAGCACCCGAGGAACATGTCATCAAGAAGCATCGCTACAGCGGATTTTTTGGCACGGACTTGGACATTATCCTGCGCGAATGGGGTGTCGATACTGTCATCATCTCGGGAACCACAACTGAGAACTGCTGCCAGGCAACCGCACGGGACGCGATGTTTCGTAATTATCGGGTCGTCTTTCTCTCAGACGCGACAGCGACCTATGACTATCCGGACAGAGGATTTGGCGCGATGCCAGCTGCAGACATCCACCACGCCACGCTGGTGATCCTCGCGGCGTCAACAGCACACGTCATGTCAGTCAAAGACATGAACGCACGCATATCGCGACGTTAACGACGCTTGTAGTCGGCGCAACAACTTCGTTGGACCGGAGCGCGCGGAGCGTGCTTTCAGAAGAAGCCATAAGACCCGCCAAGCACCAATCTAAATAATTCAATCATCAGGAGTACCACCTACCCTGGCCCATGCGCCTCGTGATGTTGGTCCATGCGGCCGCGCTCGGTCAAGAGGCTTTTTTAGCCATTTGATGCATGATGCCGCGTTTCTGAGTATTATGCAGCACCGTTGGATAGATACTCAGGATGTTAGCCAGACCGCAGAAACCATGAGGGAAGAGGTGGCGCGAGACAGGTATCACGAAGAGAACAGCGCGGCTTGGGACATTGTCGCGCGAGCCAAATATGAAGCCGAGATGGAGGAGCACATAGAGTTTCTCCGCGAGTCCAAGGGCTGGTGTAACTAACACCAGCCCTTTGAGTACGGTCGAACTACTTAGGCCAGGAGGACCAGAGGGCGCACATTCCCGCTCTGTCGGTTGCCAACGGTGAATGGCGAATTCCAGCGTAAACCGGATTCATCACAGCATCGGGCGGTGGTCCAAAGTGACCCAGGCCTAGAGAGTGACCATTTTCGTGCAGGCCAACTGTCTCGACATCTATTCCTGGAAGGAGGATGTTGATTCCCCAGGGGTTGCGGGCTCGATCTCCAGTCGGGTTGCCGAAATTATCGTTGTAGTAAACTTCATTGAGCGCCGTGTCAAGATAGTTATCGCCGTTGATGTCCGTCGGATTTCCATTACCGTCAACGAAGATAAAGCTAACCGAAAAGGCGAGGATGCCGCGGCCGCCGCCGGGACCACCTACGGCCTCAAAGAAAGCTCTGGGAAGCCAACCTGCCTCTACAATGTCGGCAAGAAACGGGTTCCCAAAACCTCCAAAACCAAAGAAAAAGTCAAAAATATCTGGATCGGCACCCGTGTCTGCCCGCTTTATAATATCAACTTTCTTGAAGCATCTGTCGTCCTGCCATGTAGACAAAGCGCGGTCGAGTGCGGCTTCCGTCTGCGCAGAGGTTAGGCCACTAGCGGTGGCGCCATCGCTCTGATCCACGAGATACGTAATGTTGTCTCCATCAGCAAGACGTCGAAGATCACCTGCAACCCAGCGGAGCCCTGATTGGTGAATGCGAACCCCAGGCCGTCCCTGGCCGATTGTGTAGAAATGAATTTCCTCGATTGCAATGTTAAGACCAGAAGCCCGCAGCGATTCGTTGATCTGTAGCACCCTGGCCAACAAAACGGGGTCACTATGATCTTGCGGCGCCACTGTTGCCCGCGCAGAAAGGAAGGCAAACGGGGTAAACACCAAAAAGAGCGCCGCCAGTCTCGCTACTATCTTGTACATAACGATCTCCTTTTAAGGACTATAGTCAGCTAGGTGAAAAAAGGGGGCGCGGATGCACTAAAATATCCCAACCAAAGGTCGGGAAGCTAGGGATCTGAACATCGTTTCCCTGACTCGGTAGAGCGCTGTGAACTGATGCCACAGGAACGAGGCAGACAATATTCCACCCCTGGCCTCCTGCTCTCGCCGCCTCGCAATTCGCGGCATCGGGGTCCGCCCGGCATCATGTGTGGTCTCGAGGGGATTGCTGATAAGCACGCTTGAAGCCATTGTCCTGGCGCGCGTGCACGGCCACCTCGAAGGCTTTGCGCGAGACATCTTTCAACCGACCATAGCCAGAGCGATCAAGCCGAGGGCGGCGCAAAGGTTTGCCGTTACTGCTGCGCTGACTGACACTCAAGCGACAATACTTCCAAAGCTTTCGTTTTGAGCTGAAGCGTTGTGGGGTATGGACATAAGCACTGAAACGGCAGGCCCCGATCGGACCAACTCCGGGCACTGTGCGAAACAACTTGATCTCGGAGAAGGCTTGAGCGGCACGAAGCATCAGCAGTTTCGCTTGCCCTTGCGCGGCCACGCTCTGGTCCAGCACTGCGTAGAGTTGGGTAATTGCGGTGCGCACATCACGCGAGCTGACCTGGGCCAACACTGGTTTGCGACCAGCACTGGAGAACAGTCGCTCGCCGGTAACGATCACTCCCTGCATGCGTAAGCGCGCTTTCAGTTTGGTTTTCAAGCGCGCCTGCTGCGCGGTCAGTTCGTCATAGTGTTGCACCTTGAACTCGCGCCGCGCTTTCTCCTGTGGGTACACTTCCTTGAAACGGTTTAGCCGCAGCAATTCAGCCAGTTTGAAGGCATCGATGCGGTCACACTTATCGGCATCTTTGGCAATCCAGGCGTTGGCGGCCGGATGCGAGCAAACTACGCGGTGGACCAGCGGTGTAATTACGGCGCTGACCCAGGGAGCCAGTTCGCTTGCTTCAAGATGTACGTGCAGCTCACCGTGCAAGTCCGAGAAGGCCCTTCTCAGATTCATCTCGCTGGTGCTGAAACTGCGATTCACAATCAATAAACCAGCACCGTTGATTGCTACCTCGTGAAAAGAACTCGACCCGAGATCGAGTCCGACGTAAACTTCGCTCATGCAGATGTCTCCTCCTTAAAACAGGTATTGGAAAAGGCAGGATGATTATCCTGCCGGAGACATCTGCGCTTAACTCTAATTTGTAAGCCCGCCTTTCATCGTACCATTTGACCGGAGCGGCGGGTCTCATCAGCGTAAGCTATGGCGAAGCAGCACTGGAACAAGAGCAATAACATGAAAAATGCGAAACATTTGCTGATACCTCTTCTTACTCTTGGCGTTGGAGCTCTTGCCGCCGCTGGTTGCTCTGCGCACCTCGGTCGGCGTGTCTGGTCTCCGCACGTGTTTGCTTGGCGTAACTTCCTTAGACGGCCACCTAAGATTGAATACCAACCTGACTCCGCCTTGCTTATAAGAAATCCCAGATACTATTCGTTCATGTCCATTGGCTCAGCCATCGGCGGGGTATTGCGCTTTGATATCATTAACAGAAGCGACAAACCAATCCATTCATATCAGTGTCGTTGGTACTCACCAAATCAAATGGGTAATGGTGCTTATGGTGCTTGGGGGAATCCGCATGAAACTAGTTTGCTGCCGAGTCAATCAACGGAAGGTGCAATAAGTGCACACGAATATTTCGAACTTACGCTGATGATAGATTTCGTCCAATTTTCTGACGGGACCACGTGGTTCTCGAACTACCCAGAAGCAACAGTAAAACCGGAGGGCGTCGAAGCGGGAGCCAAGGCTGCGGCTGAGTATTTGCTCAAGCTGCTAAATCGAGAGGGAGCGGCGGCAGTGATGCGGCAGTTGTCACGAATACACGCTGACGTGCCGAGCAATTTATTTACGCCGGAGGAGGATAAGTTTGGCACGTTTGGATTCTATTGTGGGGTAACGAATATGGTAGTTCGTGTCAGGCATGCCTATGAAGAAGGTGGCTTGCAGAGGGTTGAAGCCGTTATTGAATCCTTCCCGTCTAGCGCCAGCTAACGATGCACCCAACGCGGAATAAGTCTCTCATATTCGATGTTGATGACACAGGATAATCGCCGGCCATGGGATGTTCATACTGAAGGCGTTCTTTCTTCCTCTCCTTGTAATTTGAGGCAATCCAAGCGGTGACGCTATCTAGAAATAATTCCACCGTGAGGGATGCCACCTACCTTCATTCGCATGCACTTCTGTAATCATTCGCATCCTCTTGCCCACGCTACGCGAGTGGAGGTGATATTGACAATTTATCGGGCTATGTAGAATACTAGCTAAGAAGAAAACTATCTGCAAATTTCTTTTTTGGATCCAGGAGTTGCGATGGGAAAGGCGTTTCTCTCTTATGCGTCCACCGTCATCCTACAGGCAGTAAGCAATGGCTATCTGTACGGGTTCGACATCATCGATATCACTGGACTTCCAGGGGGGACCGTTTACCCTGCCCTCCGTCGGATGGAAGAGGCCGGACTCCTCATCTCACAATGGGAAAAACCGAGCATCGCCCATGCTGAGCCGCGCCCGCAGCGCAAGTATTACCAACTCACTCGTGCAGGTCGCGATACCCTGACCGAGGCACGGAAGCGCTATCGGCTGCTGGATACAGCCAAGAGCAAACAACGTTACCCAAAACCGTCACATGCGTGAGGTAAACCGTGCTCTTCACCAAACCACACCTCAAATTGATCGCTGTGGTAGGTATCATCGTGCCGCGCAAGCTACGCGCTGACTGGATCCAGGAATGGGAATCCGAGTTAAAGCATCGTGAGCTACTGCTCGCCGAATGGAATCGACTCAACTGGCGTAGCAAGTTGGATTTGATTCGTCGAAGCACCAGCGCCTTTTGCGATGCATTGTGGCTACAACCGAGAAGATTGGAGGATGAGTTTATGCAGGATCTCCTACTAGGCCTCCGAATGCTCAGGAAATATTCCAGCTCCAGTGCGATTGCCGTACTCACTTTAGCGTTAGGCATAGGAGCCACCATCACGATCTTCAGTGTCGTGAATGGTGTATTGTTGCGCGCGCTGCCCTACCCAAACTCCGATCGCCTCGTTTTCCTATGGACCGCATCGCCGGCACAGAATGTCGAAGAGAGGCCTTCAGCGTACGCCACCACTTCTGACTGGCGCGATCAGAACACATCATTCGAAGACCTTGCAGTCTTTGATCCCACTTCAGTGACGCTAACTGGCGCGGGTGAACCAGAGCAAGTAATGAGCGTGCGCGCCTCGGCCAATCTTTTTCCGGTTTTAGGCGTGAGTCCTTTGCTCGGCCGCACCTTCAGTCCTGAAGAAGCGCAACAAAAATCCAGGGTGGTAGTTATAAGCCACGGTCTATGGCAACGTTCGTTTGGCATGTCTCAGAGTGTTCTCGGGCAGACGTTGGAAATCGACGGCGCAAGTTCGCAGGTGATCGGTGTGATGCCGGAAAGCTTTCAATTTCCCAAACCCAGTAGTGCAATCTGGGAGCCAAACACGCTAATGCCAAATTGGGAGCAACAACAGACGCAGCGCGGCACTGGTTCCTGGCAAGTGGTTGGGCGACTGAAACCACAAGTCACACTGCAACAAGCGCAGTCTGAAATGAGCACGATTGCGCAGCGACTTCAACGTGCCTTTCCCGAATCAAATAAAGACCTCAGAGTCAATCTGGTTCAATTGTCTATTCAGCTTACTGGTAGGAATGTTCGATTGGCTCTTTGGGTTCTGTTTGGCGCGGTTGTATGTGTCCTGCTTATTGCGTGTACGAACGTTGCGAACTTGATGTTAGCTCGAGGCATTGCGAGAGAACGCGAGATGGCGATCCGCATGGCTCTTGGAGCTGGAAGAATGCGGCTCATTCGACAGCTGCTCACCGAAAGCAGCCTGCTGGCACTGCTGGCCGGAGCGATCGGTCTTCTGCTCGCGTTTGTTAGCATTAAGTTACTCATTACCTCTAGCTCGATCAACATCGCTAATTTAGATCACGTCGAGATTGATATCAGAGTACTTGCGTTCACGGTACTTATTTCCTTATTGACGGGCTTGCTCTTCGGAATCGCCCCGGCATTGAACACTTCGCACGGCCGTCCCGGCGATGCGTTGAAAGGCATTCGAACTGCGAGTGGCGGAACTGCTGGTCGTCGGATACGCGGACTATTGATCGTCACTGAGTTCGGACTCGCTCTGTTGCTACTCTCAGGCGCTGGCCTGCTTGTGCGGAGCTTCATGCATTTGCAAGCAGTAGATCTCGGTTTTGATCCAACACGGATCCTGATCGTCCAGACCGCACCCGCGCAGAACAGCACAAGCGATCAACTTCGCCTCTTCTATAGAAAGGTGAATGAACGTCTCGCAGCACTGCCGGGTGTTGAGTCTGTTGGTCTGAGTGAGGAGATTTTTATCAGTGGCAACCCTCAAGGACTGATCACTATTGAGCATGACTCATCAGTGAGCGCTGCACCGGCCCGAATACCATTGAGACAAGACGATATTAGCGAAAGTTTCTTTCAAACCTTGCGAGTTCCCTTACGCAAGGGCCGCTTTTTCAACGCTCAGGACAATCAAGGATCTGTTCCGGTAACTATCATCAATGAAACCATGGCGCGTCAGTTCTGGCCGGGCGGGGAAGCGCTGGGCAAGAGATTCAGGCTAGGGCCGGCAAGATCAGATAATCCATGGTTGACGGTGGTCGGAGTAGTTGGTGATATGCGCCGCCAAGGATTAGAGCGTTCACCTATTGGGCAAATGTTTATGCCTCATCAGCAAAGCCCTTCGCGCAGGATGAACTTATTGATCCGCACGACATCAGAACCAACCCAAATGTCTTCGGGTGTACGCCACGAAATTCGTGCGATTGATAAGTCCGTCCAAATCTATGGAGTCTCTACGTTGGAGAGCCAGTTGGCTAGGGCTGTCGCTCCCCGGCATTTTCAGACGTGGCTGTTGACGCTGTTCTCTGCAGTGGCCCTGTTGCTCGCCGCGATTGGCATCTACGGTCTGCTACATCAGTCAGTCGCGCTTCGGACTCGTGAGATTGGCACTCGGATGGCGCTTGGCGCGCAGTCGCGAGATGTATTGCGATTGGTAATCGGCCAGGGCATGGGCCTCGCTCTTTGTGGCATCGCAGTGGGCTGGCTGGCCTCGATGTGGTTGACGCGCGTATTGTCCGGTTTATTGTTCGGCGTAACACCCCATGATCCCATGACATTTGTCGTAGTTGCGTTGTTATTACTGAGCGTGGCTTTGTTGGCGTGTTATGTGCCTGCGCGCCACGCCAGCAAGATTGATCCGGTAGTAGCGCTGCGGACTGAGTGAGCTGCGGAACCTGCTCGCGTTAAGATTCGGTTATGTCGCCTCAGAACCGCAACTTGCGTCCGACGAATGGACGCACCGACGCCCCTGTCCAGCGTTGAATTCATCGAAGCGGGCGCCGCATAACAAATTGTTTGGACCGGACCGGCGGTGGCGTGTTTTGTAACTTTACTGGCTGGGCCAAGGTTGTGTGAATTCGCGCAGGCCCGGTTAACTCCGACGTTGGGCGGCTTACTTGAAGGTTTCAGACAAACGCTTATAGGACGGCTAAACAGTGAGCGTGTTGACAACAACTGACCGGCGAGTCGGCATGTGGTCAGCCGCCGCAATTGTTTTTTTCTCAGCGGTGTACATCATCACCGGGGTGATCTGGCTCCGGTTCAGTACATCTGGCGCTGGGGTTCAAGGTCTTGAGCCGAGCGAGCCGTTCCTGACAATCCTCGAAACTCTCATCCTGCTGTGCACCCCGGCCCTGGTTGGCCTCTTTGCCGCCATCCACGCCTACGCGCCGCCGGATAGAAAGACTTGCAGCCTTGCAGCTTTCGGCTTCGCCGTTCTTCTCGCCGGCATTACCGGTGTGGTTCACTTCGTGCAACTGACTGCCATTCGTCGCACCGCGAACAGAACCATCGCCGAAGTTTTTGCTATGTACGACCCCACCGGACGGCTCGCCCCAACATTGGCGGTCGACTTAGCCGCGTGGGATTTCTTCTTGGGTTTCGGCTTACTCTTCGCCGCTCCCATTTTCAAAGGCGACAAATTGCAAGTCGCCATCCGCGCCAGCATGACCCTCAGCGGGTTGCTTTGTCTGGTGGGCATATCGGGTCCCGCGTCAGGCGACCTGCGGCTTCAATACCCTGCCATAGTGGGCTACGCCTTTGTGTTTCCTTTTGTCTGTCTGTTGTTGACGATACTATTCACCCGCTCCGGCAAGTCCGCCGGTTGAGCTATGTAAAGAATTGCGCGTGTCATCCCTTTGCGCCGCCCAACAATTGCATGCACCCGACGTCCTGTAGCTAGCAAGCCCCTCATGTACGTTGCGCAGGGCGCGGGTGATGCCGGCGTTGGGGTGCAACTACTGACATGCTAAGGCTCGTCGTGTTGTTGGCGTTCGGCTTGTTTCTCCTCCATCACGCTGACACTGATTCAAACACGACTCATACGAGAATTCGGTTGGCGAGTCTTTCGTGAACGTTCGATGAAGACTCTTTACTGGATGGATCTTTCGTGGCGACAACGAGTTCTATTATGGCCTGGCATCTTGACGTTCGTCGTCATTCATTCATCTGGTAACAGCTATTCGTACCTGTTTGCCGGTATTCACGTCACAAATTGCCACGAAAATTCTGGACGGTCGATAGAGGTGGACCGGGTAACGCTCGTTGAGACGCTGACTGCGAAAATAAATTACGTCAAAGAACCTTTTTCACCTTGGCTCTTTAAGTTACCCTCTGGCCGATAACCGATCCAGCCAAAAACTTACCTGCGTATAAGTCCGCCAGTACAATACGACGCAACCCGCGGACTTAGTTGTGCAGCGCCATACTTACTTCTTAGCTTGCTCCTTTCTCAACGCATGCCGCTCTATGTGCAGATACTCTACCTTGCCGTCGGCACCTCTCACCAGCACGAATTCCGTCGGTTCCGATTCGCTCGGCTTAATGATTGAGAAGCGATATTTGCCGATCTTCGTGATCGGAAACTCACCGTTCTTCCGCTTGAAGACCAACCTTCCCTGTTTCACCAGAATCTCGACACTCTCCGGTTTATTCGTATATGTGCCGACATACTCATTTATCTCGGCGTCGCTAACAGCCAGAGCTTGCTTAGGTTTGGCTTCGGTTGTCACCTTTAACGGCAGCATGAGCTCCATCGCTTTCTCGGCGGTCCTATTCAGAAGTGACCCGCTCTTATTAGCAAGTACAATAACAGCGAAGCGTTGTGTCGGAACCATTTGTAATAGAGCACCGAACCCTGGTATCAGGCCGGCATGCCAGACCACATGTACGCCGCGATGATCATGTAAGAATAGGCCATAACCATATCTCCCATTTTCAAAGCCGAAACGGCTATGGATGTCAGCATAAGCCGTGGAGAGCTTGGTAATCACCGATGTGGTAAGAACCTGCTTCCCGTCAATCTTGCCGCCGTTCATGAAGGCGAGGGCGAACCGCGCCAAGTCATTCACGCTGGAAAACATGAAGCCGTCAGGCCACCCCGCAACATTGTCGCCAAACGGTCTGATCACGGTCGGCTTTGCTCTTTCAAACGCATCGTGACCCTGAGAAAGCGGGTACGTCATCGCCATGGTCGGGCGGAAGGTGGTCCTGTTCATCCCCAGCGGTCTGAAGAGACGTTCACCCATCTGATCTGCGTATGGTTTGCCGCCAACCTCTTCGATCAGAAAGCCGGCCACGTCGAAACCGGGATTCGAGTAGGAGAAGATCTTGTCGGGCTCGGTGAAGAAATGGTCTTCCTTCAAAGATCTCACGTAAGCAGCTAAAGCCGACTCATCGTGCGATCCGTAGTCGGACGGAGATTCGTCAGTCATTCCTGCTGTATGGCTCATCAGCTGATGGGCGGTAATCTGCGATAGTTTAAAATTCAGCCCCTTGACGTATCTGCCGATCGGCGCATGGAGTTCGATCTGTCGCTCTTCGGCCAGAGTTACCAGGACGGCAGCTGTGAACATCTTGGTTACCGAACCGATACGGAAAAGTGTATCTGGGGTAACTGGGGCGCCGGTCTCGATGTTCGCCGTTCCGAAGCCTTTCGCAAAGACGAGGCGGTCTCCGCTGACGACGGCAACAGCCGCGCCAGGTGTGTTGGTCTCTTTGAGTTCTTCAAACGCGACCTTCTCTAGTTGGGTGAAATCAACTCTTTGCTGTTGGAACGTCAGAGAAGCCGAAGGCAAAAAAACTGATAGCAAGACCAAAGACAGCGGAACAAAGGATAGCTTCATACTCATTAAATCAATTATTCTAAGGTATTACCAAACGCAGCTCGTTGAGAGAGATGTACAAGCTCAGTTCAGCCTCGCTTCGTGCGCAATAGCTCCAGACGACAAGCGCATACTCCTGGATCCAGCAGCGGTTCCAAACGAAGAATGCCTGATCGGCAGCTGCGGTGCCGCCATGCGCAATCTCGATCATGAAGTTGTGGTACAGACAAGCTAACTTGCTCGTCTGCTGCATGCTGCTAGACACGCACCAGTATCACCGAACTCTTCATAAACCAGCATTCACCTCAGCGCATGTAACGACCTCTACGGCGGGGCGACAACACCATTGTCCGGCAAGCCATCGATGAGAGCCCAGCTGATTCCGACCCGCTGTTTTCCCCTTCCTCGCTCTCATCTTCGCACGAAAGCCCAGCGACGCAACCTCCATTACGCAGGCTCCATTCCGGGTCTCCACTTCGTTGCGACCTTGCAGGTACTTCCCTGTGCACTATCCGTACTTCGACTTCGTCGCCTCAAAATTGCCACAAACGGAAAAGCGGCTGGCGTCATTAGCCAACCGCAAGTCTTTGAAGACAATAGTCGGGGAGTACGAACGGAAATTGCGACCCACTGGTTATTGACCCGTTGCCCGTGATTGGCCTTACGATTCGTAGAACGGAAGTTCTTTGTTTGCAAAAGTGGTGAGCCGAGCAGGACTCGAACCTGCCAGGGAGCGCGTTATTTGTAGTTCGCTGCGTTTGAAGCTCATGGCTTGAATCCGACGCGGCGTAGCAACTCCTGAAAGCCTGGGTCGTCGCGCAAATTACTCCATTTCGGTTCAACTTTCAAAAAAACCAACCGCACATCTCGCTGCTCAACTGCGCGGTCCAGCCAAGCAAGCGTTTCGTCGCGGTCGCCCAAGCCGTTGTAAATCAACGCGACGTTGTAAGGTGAAACGTACCGCTGCTTCGACAGTGTTAATAAATTTTGAAGCTCGGCTCGCGCTTGCGCTTGTTTGCCCGACTTCGCCAGAGCGTAAGCCTCGAACGCCGTTGAGTGGCTACCAGCGGGCATAAGCTCACTCGCCTTGTGTGCTTCAACAACGGCTTCGGCAAACATTCCTTTCTCGATATAAGCACTTGAAGCAAACAAATGAGCGAGCCAATGGTCCGGGTCGAGTTCAAAAGTTTTCTGCAGTCTGGCTAAAGCTTCATCGGTTTGTCCGGCGTGAACCAGAAATTGTCCTTCGAGGGCGTTAGTGTATACCGAGAGAGGGTCGAGTTCTCTGGCACGTTTTACTTCGGCGAGTGCTTCCTCGTGCCGTCCAGTTTCTGAAAGTAAATGCGCGTAAAACAGATGAGCGTTAGCGCTGTTCGGATTAAGCTCCAGGGCTCGTTTGTATTGATTTTCGGCTGCGTTCCAATTCCAATCGAACCAAAATATGATGAATCCGAGAACGGCATGAGCTTCAGCGAGAGCGTCGTCAATTTCGAGTGCCTTTTGCGCCGCCGCTTTCGCCTTTGGAAGAAGTTCGGTTGAAGGCATGTCGACGGCGATTGGAAGCGAGCGATATGCGTCCGCGAGTCCGACATAGGCGAGGGCATACGACGGGTCAATTTCAATAGCCTGTTGGAAATATGAGATGCCTTTTTGAGTTTCTGACGGTGTTAGTTTGAGTGCGTGGTACGTCCCTTGAGATAAAGCTGATAGGCCTCCACGTTTGCGGTGTAGTTCTTCACCGCCTTCTGTTTGTCCGCGTTTGACAACCGCATTCGTAGCTTCTTTAGCACGTCACGCGCAATCTCGCTTTGCAATGAAACAAGGTCTGTGAGTTTTCGATTGTATTGCTCGCCCCAAAGCTGATTGCCGTTGCGCGCATCAACCAACGATAAGTACAAGTCCAGGTCATCGCCGC